>JAAFHG010000185.1:1508-7129 GCA_013297585.1 Chitinophagales bacterium | reverse complement strand
AAGCACAAATGCAACACTACAAAACCATTTGCGAAATGGTTGATGGCGATATTAGTGCCGAAGTTTTATCTACAACTTACGATGAAATGATTGCAGAAGGTGATCTTTTAGCAGCTATTCACCCAAATATTGTGGTAAAAATACCAATGATTAAAGATGGCATTAAAGCCATTAAATACTTTACAGATAAAGGTATTAAAACCAACTGTACTTTAATTTTCAGTGCTGGTCAAGCTATTTTAGCTGCAAAAGCTGGTGCTACTTATATTTCTCCATTTATTGGCCGTATTGATGATAGCGGTTGGGATGGCGTACAATTAATCGCTCAGATTGCTCAAATTTATTCAATTCAAGGTTTCGAATCTAAAATTTTAGCTGCATCTATCCGCAGTGCTAATCACATTATTCAATGTGCTGAAGCCGGTGCAGATGTTTGTACTTGCCCATTAGATCCAATTTTAGGTTTATTAAAACATCCTTTAACTGACATTGGTTTGGCTAAATTTTTAGAAGACGCTAAAAAGAATAGCTAAAATTATATTTTGACTTTTTAAGTTTTTGAAACTTGGAAAGTCTTGAAAAACAAAAAATCCATTCGCAATTGCGAATGGATTTTTTGTTTGTAGTAATTCAAAACCATCTAAGCATCCTCACCAAGCCTTGGCCTAAGCCTTGCTTTCGCTTTATTAAATACTTGATTGCCTTTGTCTATACCTGCTCGCAATTTCTTTTGTTCTTCGTAAGGCATTTGGTAAATGGTTTGACATTCGGTGGTGCAGCAGCCATCAAATTGTTTGGCACAGTCGCTACATTGTATAAATAGTAAATGACACCCATCATTGGCACAGTTGGTATGTGTATCGGCAGGTTTGCCACATTGGTGACATTTAGCTATTACATCTTCAGTAATTCGTTCGCCTAACCTCTTGTCAAAAACAAAATTTTTCCCAATAAACTTACTATCAATACCTTCTTTTTTTATTTGTTGCGCATAGTTTATGATGCCACCTTCTAAGTGAAATACATTTTTAAAACCTTTATGTAACATATAAGCACTCGCTTTCTCGCAGCGAATACCGCCTGTGCAATACATGATTATGTTCTTTTCCTCATTGCCTTTCATCATATCAACTGCCATTGGCAATTGCTCTCTAAATGTATCTGATGGTATTTCAAACGCTCTATCAAAATGCCCCACTTCATATTCATAATGGTTGCGCATATCTATCACCACCGTATCGGGGTTTTGAAGCAACTCATTCATTTGCACAGCATTCACATATTTACCCTTCGTATTCATATTAAAATTAGGGTCGTTAATGCCATCGGCTACTATTTTTTCACGCACTTTAATTTTTAATACCCAAAAACTTTTGCCGTCATCATCTACAGCAATATTTAGTCGCAAACCATTTAGCGGTTCAATACTGTATAAGAAACTTTTAAAGGCTTCAAAATTGTTTGCTGGTACACTTACTTGTGCATTAATGCCTTCGTGAGCAACAAAAATTCTACCGAACACAAATAGTTCATCTAAATTTTTGTACAAATAATCTCTAAAATCTTTGGGATTTTCTATTGGGAAATAATGGTAGAAGCTGATAGTTGTTCTAGGTTCAGTTTCTTGCAACATTACTTGCTTCAACTCTTCGTTGTTAATACGATTGTACAGTGCGGCCATAACTTAAATTTTATAAACCTACTTGCAGGGCAGGTAAAATTTGCCAGACAAAATAAAGCAAAAAATACCACATAGATACATAGGCACGTAGCTAGCTAGCACTTTGAGAAAAAAGAACTTGAGGCAAACTGACTTTGCATTTTACTGAAATTTATTATGTAGTAATTTTCTATGTCCCTAATGTGTTTATGTAGTAAAATTAATTACCACCTCTTCTACCAAATAATGGCAATGCAACTCGAATACCTGTGCTGTTATTGCCATTGGCATCAAAGCTTTTAATTGCATCAAATCTAAGTACTTTAAATATATTTTCTATACCAAAAAAAGCTTCGTAATAATGGCTGTTTTTATTGATATACAAACCATTACCACCAACTACAAAAAACCAATTCCATTTGCGTAACAATGGTATTTTATTGGTAATCAATCCATTTAAATGATATTCCACATGTGCTTCGCCGTAAGTTTTAGCTGTATTGCTATACTTGTAATAAGGCATTAATTGAAAGCTACTTAAATAGGTATTGGCCAAAACTGTTTCGTTACCTAAAAAATGGTTATAATCTATTATGGATATTTTATTAGCGTTGAGAAAACCGCCAGCCGCAAGGCGATAGCTAAATCTGCCACCAATTTTAAAATCTAAATTATCTGATACTGAGAATTTCCATTTGGTATAATCTACATCGCTACCAAAAACATCGGCAAAACCTTTGGTAACATTCAGATTAAAGGTTGGATACTTTGAGCCAAGGGCTATTTTTCTATCAGGCAGCTCAATGTATTTTGCACCTGGGCGCCAAGTGATATTTACACTAGCAGTAAAAGCTTGGTGCGCCACAAAATTACTAGCAACAATGTTTGTAGGATAATTAGGTGTAAATGCTTTTCCTTTTAAGCTATCGATGGTGTTTTCTAGCGGCTTTCTATCTTGAAACTGTGCAGATAAGCCAACGGTAAAACCATCGCCTAAACCTTTGCTGTAGCTAATTTTAGCAAAAGCCGCTTCGTATATTTTAATATGATTGTGCTGCCAATAATAGGCTGCCAATGTGTTATTAAATTCTTCTATTGGATTCGCATTATCAAACTGAAATACTTTTTGCCCGGCACTTAATGATACGCTATTGAAATACTTTTTACCAAAATTATAATCTGTATTTACGTAAGCATTAAAATGTTTGTTGGAAAAACCATAGCGAATTACGGGTTCAATAAACAAGTTCTTTCTGCCTTCAAACTGCTTATTATATTTTATGTTATACTCAAAATGCCTACCTTCTACAGGGTTGTATAGCACACCAACCAAGTTTAGCAAAGGACTAAATGTGAGATTTTCTTTCTTGCGTTCTTTACCAAAATTCATTCCTGTAAGCAGTAGCTTATTGGCAGTAATTTTGTTCCGCACTTTATCTAAACTATCCAAATACTTTGGATCTTTACGTACTTGCTCTAAACTGTCTTTCTTTTTGTAATCTTTTACTTCGGCTTCAAGCAAAGGCACCGGTCTTATACTATCCCAATAAGCCATGGACTTTTTATTCGCACTATCAAATATTTTGAGAATAGTATTGTCAAAAAACTTCTTTTTAAACTGTGGCTCAAGCTCGAAATTTTCATAAACCTGTAAAAAGCTACCAAAAAAATCGAATCCTAAAAATTTACCAGCAGGCTGAATTATTTGCTGTTTAATAACCCAAGTACCTTTTATTGGCACATACAATTGCTCTAACACCAATGTGTCTAGCAACTGCATTTGTTGTTCTTTCAAAACGGTTAGTTGTACACTTTGCAAGCGCCATTCGTTTTCTATAATGGTAATGTAGCCAGAAAAAAGAGGTTCATACTTACGTTTAGGTATTACTTTAATACGGCTTATCTCTTTGCCATTTTCATAAAATGTACCTTCAAAATGGTATTTGTAAAAATTTAAAGCGTTATCGGCTATTGGCGAAATAAACCCACGAGGATTTAAGCCCCTACCTATTGGTACAATATTGCTATATAATGAAATAATTGATGGACTAGAGAAACCAAAACCACTGCTATTACCACTTACTTTGGTAGACAACACTTCAATTTTTCTGTCTTTATCATTTTTCGAATATTTGGCTAAGGTTTCAGATAAGAAAATAATTTTACGCTTACTCGTGTCGCCATCTTCAAAATCTACCTTTTCGCCCATAAATTTTTTTGGATAATTGCGTAGCTGCATTTGCCCTTTTATATACACTTGGCATTCAAATTTTTGATTTTCATCTTCGTAATCGCTACGCTTTTTTATAGCTTTTCGAATAATGGCATAAGCTGGATCTTCTGCATTATTTTGTACTATTATTTCAGATAGTTGGTATTGCTGTTCAGTAAGCATAAAATTCACTTCTGCATCACCATTTACAGTCACAGCTTGCTCTACCGTTTTGTAACCCACATGCTGGCATACTAAGGTGTAATTACCATCTGCCAAACTTAAACTATACACACCCTTTGCATTGGCAGTTGTACCTTTTCCTGTACCTTTTACTAGTATAGAGGTATAGGATAATGTATTACCCTTAGCATCTTTTACAACACCAGAAATTGTGCCTGCCAATAAAATACTTGGCATAGCAAATAAGAATAAAAAGACAGCTTTTTGCATAATTAGTAGTTGGAACGAATATAAAAACAGATTGTTACAAATTTGTTATGGGAAATACAAATTTGTTGAAAACAATATTGATTAATAAACCATAAAATTGGAAAGAAATTATACCAACACCATTTTTATGCATACGAAAGTTGATAAATGCTGTTGGTAAAGCCAATAAAAAATCCGCCACAAAGTGTGAGCGGATGAAAGTGTATTTTTAAATAAAATAATTATTAGCTACCACTAAGTTGATTAGAAGAGTTTTTTGTTGATATTTTATCGTTTAAATAAATACCATAAGCGGTACCAGCAAGAAATGTGATAACGCCTACTAGTGCAACAAAAATCAATAAAACGCTAATATCAAAATCTATAGCCAAGATTGCAGAGAAACTAAGCAGAGGTGATTTTTTGTTAAACGCGGCTGCTTTACTAAATAAGTTACTAGTAAAATTAAAAAAATGCATACGATGTCTTTTACTTTTTAAACGAAACTGGGTTGATTTTATTATGGTTTAGCCATTTTAAAGCTTAAATCATAGGTTGGATCAATTTTCGGCTTTACAGTAAATTAGACTTTAGATATGCACAGCAACTAGGTCTGGGCGTGTTTAAATACTTGTGACTTATATAGTTACACCTAAAAACACAATTAGTCAAATATAGTTCATAAACTGTTTTTTTGTTTTTTTAGTATATTATGATTGAAAATTTAAGCAAATTTTAAGGTTGGTAATGTGATGATTTCTTAATTCCACAAACTAGAGAAATGCATTTTGTTTTTTAAAGTACAGTGGTGTTTACTTTATGCAATAATTTAATAAATTATTGGTGTTAAAAAACTACCCTTTCATTTTGTTTTAGCATAGGTTTGGCGGAAAGTGCTTGTATTAATATTTTATAGCAAATTATTTATATACATTGCCCATAACAATTAACTACCTTATTTTTGCCATCTTATCATTTAAACTTAAACGCATAACACTATAAAAAACTTAGAGTACTTACAAAAGACCATGTGCTCTTGCATTCAAATACTATTGTTTTTGTGTTAAAAAATAAAATAAAGAATGGGAAGGATTTTTGAAGTTAGAAAGGCCACCATGTTTGCCCGTTGGGATAGAATGGCAAAACAGTTTACTCGTATCGGTAAAGAAATTGTAATTGCTGTAAAAGCAAGTGGCCCCGATTCCGCAACTAACCCCGCATTGCGTAGATGCTACCAAAATGCTAGAAGTGTAGGTATGCCTAAGGACCGTGTAGAAGCGGCTATAAAACGTGCAATGGGTAAAGATACTGCCAACT
>JAAFHG010000185.1:1039-1498 GCA_013297585.1 Chitinophagales bacterium | reverse complement strand
ACTACGAAGAGATTTTGTACGAAGGCTACGCGCCGCATGGTGTTGCATTGCTAGTAGAAACTGCTACCGACAACCACGTGCGTACTGTGGCTAATGTTAAAAGCCATTTTAATAAAGGCGGTGGTGCTATGGGCAATACTGGTAGTGTAAGTTTTCAGTTTAAAAAAGTAGGTAGCTTTAAATTGGCTCCTGGTGGTTTAGATATGGATGAACTTGAACTTGAATTAATAGACCATGGCCTAGACGAATTGGGTGAAAGCACCAACGATGATGGTACTGAAATATTAATATTACGTTGTGCATTTACTGATTTTGGTAACCTACAAAAAGCACTTGAGGATAAAGGTATTACACCATTAAGTGCTGAGCTAGAATGGATACCTACTACTACTGTGCCTGTTACTGACGAGCAAGCCGAAGATATTAGTAAATTGATTGAGCGCCTTGAACAAGATGAAG
>JAAFHG010000185.1:0-1029 GCA_013297585.1 Chitinophagales bacterium | reverse complement strand
GGTTAACCGCTATTTAAGATGACTTAAGTATTTATTATTTTTTTTATTATGTAAATTAAGCCAATTATCATTATTGTCATTCAAATCATTCAGATTATTCAAATCATAAATTTCTTGCTATGCGTACACTTCTCATTGCCCTTTGTTTATTTATTAGTGCAGTTAGTTTTAGCCAATCTTCTTATTATTTATTTGTAGGTGGCTACACAACTGGTAAAAATGAAGGTATTAGCGTGTATAAATTCAACGTTGCTGATGGTAGTGTACAATTTGTAAGCAAAGTAAAATCAGATAATCCATCTTACTTGGCTATTGGTGCCAATGGCAAATACCTCTACAGTGCTAATGAAGCTGGTAAAGGCAGGCAAGGTTTTGCAAGTGCTTTTACATTTGATAATAAAACTGGCACACTAACATTGCTTAACCAGGCGTTACTTAGTGGTAATGGCCCTTGTTATGTAAGTGTAGATAAAGCAAACAAATGGTTGGTTACTGCCAATTATTCAAGCGGTAGCGTAAGTGTGCTTAACCTTAAGAAAAACGGTGAAATCGATGGGTTGCACAGAGTGTTTGTGCATACTGGTAGTAGTATTAACCAACAACGCCAAAAAGAGCCACACGCACACACAGCCATACTGTCGCCAGACGAACACAGAATGTTTACTACCGATTTAGGCACTGACAAAATTAATGTGTACAGCTTTCGAGCAAATCCTGATAAAACGCCATTTATGGCGTATGGTAGCGACTCTATCATTACTTCAAAACCAGGCAATGGACCTAGGCATATTGCGTTTAGTTCTACTAAGCAATTAATGTATGTTGTTAACGAACTTAGTGGAACTATTGACGTCTTCGACTATAAAAAAGGCATCAAAAATGTGCAAACTATCAGCACAGATACAAGCAATAATTTAGATAAAGGCAGTGCAGATATTCATTTTTCACCCGATGGTAAATTTTTGTACGCTACCAATCGTGGCAACTACAACAACATTGTTATTTACAGTGTAGATGCTATCAACGGCA
>JAAFHG010000359.1 GCA_013297585.1 Chitinophagales bacterium | reverse complement strand
ACCATCATAGCAATAGCTAACAAAATTCTAGAAATAAGCGTCGCCAATCCTGCACCATCAATACCCAAAGCGGGCATACCTAAATTGCCATAAATAAATACCCAACATAAAAATGCATTTATTGGCAATGAAATCAAGGATAAAATCATGGCTGTTTTGGTAAACTGTAAGGCATCGGTAAACTGTTTGGTAGCCAAAAACACCATCATAGGCAGCAAACTATATCCCATAATAATGAGGTAATTTTTTGCCAATGCAGCCACCGCAGGTTCTTGCCCCATGTGTTGCACATACATGGCTAGCAAGTGTACACAACCTGCCAAAATGCAACCTGCAATAATACTTAAAGCCCATCCATTAAACAATACGTGAGATGATTTCTGAAAATCGTTTTTGCCATTGGCAATAGCTACCAAAGGTGTAATGGCAATCATTAATCCCATACCTATCACCAAAGGAATAGCAATAATATTAGCCACCAAAGAGGCCGCCGCTAATTCTTGATAGCCCAATCTACCAATCATAGCTGTGTCTATTAAACCATAAGCAACCTGCGTTAAATTACCCAATATTAAAGGGATGGCAATTTTTAGTGTTGCCCTAAATGCCTGCATCATCATAAGTGGGTAAAAATAGTGGTGTTTGCCTTACGGCAAAGTATAAACATGGTTATCAAACTGTTGCTAGGCTCTAATATCAGCGTTCTCGTAAATGGTTTTTGTGCCACCATCAAAGCCAATAGCTACCATTTTAGCCGCAAGATGCACCGATGTTACACCCACATTTGGGTAAATTTTCACCATTAATTTATACAGTCTGCGCATCCATAAATACATACTATTTGGCTCTTTACGAGGTGTTACAGGGTAAATATAACCTGGTCTAAAAATGTAAGTATGGGCAAATTGTAATGCCAATAATTGATTCTCAGCGATGCCTTTTGCCTTGGCAAATAATATCTTGCTCTTCTCTGTACTATCAGCCCCTTGGCCACTTAGCAAGCAAAAAGTAGCGTTAGCATTTTGTTCCCGCAATGCTCTAGCAAAGGCAATGGTATAATCAACGGTGATGGCATTAAACTCAGCCGCAGGCACTTGACCAGTGTACACACCTATGCAGTAAAAGCAAATATCTTGCTGTTGCAAATGTTCTGTAATAGTGGTGTAATCTGTAAAATTATCATGCACCACATTTACCAACTTAGGGTGTTGCAATGCCAGAGGTTTTCTAGTAATGCAAGTTACTTGTGCCACATCTGCCTTATTTAAACACATATCTACAATCAAACTACCTATCATGCCATTAGCACCAGTAATTATTACCTTTTTCATCCCTTACAGTTTATCAAGTTTATAGTAGCCTAAATGCAATTCATCCGCCGTGGTGTTTGTTGTTGGTTGTATTGCAAGGCTGTATTTTTTCTTTAGCGCCTTCGGCAAAATGTCTTTAATCTCAAACACATCATCTACATCAATACCATATTTATCATCAACGTGCGATGGTGCACCTGCAAAACCTGTGTGCTTGTAAAAAGCCGTTTGCTTGGCTTGCGCAATGGCAGCATCTTTACTATTAGCTACTACCAACATTTTATAATGAAATTCGTCAAACTCGCCACGCTTGTAACCACCTAAATTAATAAAGAAGAGTTTATTGGTATTGTCAGTAATTACCTCTGATTTTTCTTCCACCGAAATCTCAAAACCATCTACCAAGGTTACGGTTCTAAAAGCATCTACATGAATAATACCTTTCGCTTCTGGCCAAAACTCGAGAATTTGTGGCACCAATGCTTTAGGGTTTTCGCCTATGGCAAATAGAATATCATGCTGTTCGGTAAATCGGCCACTTGGGCGACAACCAAGCAACAACATGTATAGTTTTAAGTCTGGCAATGGAAACACAACGATGTAGTTTTAATGAGGTGTAAATATCCGTAGTTAGAAAATAAAAATCCCTCAAAGTATTAGCTTAAGGGATTGAATGTTATAATTTAAAGCTGCGAGATAGGCTGAAAATCTATCAAAATGGTTATTAAGTCTGTTACTTTTTAAATATTCCCTTATTATACATCTTCTGACTTTTTGTTAAATACTGCACCAACTTTTTCAAGAAACTTCAAGTCTAGTTTTGTTTCTTCATTACTTAAATACCCGCTTTTGCTTTGTACAAATATTTCCTTACCAGCAAGATTGATTAATGTACTTCTAGTGGTTTCGTCTGTTATGGCTCTCGAAATATCATACACAGCCCCAAAAAAGCTTGATTTGTGCATATTAACTGTATAGGAATGCCTTGCAGCGTTATAGTTCTTAATGCTAAACCTTAATAGTGCTAAAAGTATAGTAATAATCAATACTTTAAAAACTAATCGTTTTGCTATTTCGATATAAAAAATGTACTCCTCTTGAGATTGAAAAAAAGTAGTTCTTGTATTGTAATAGTCATCGAAATCACATAAAAAAGACTGAGAAAAATAGCAACTAAAACCGATTATTGCACCTATTGAAAGGACGATACCCCAAATCCAATTATTTCCCATTGTTTTTGCAGCTTTTGCTACATCATGAAAATTAGCTTGCTGCCTGATTAATTCTAAATCCGAAAAAAAAGCTTTGTTATCATCTTTAAATTTATTTAGGTCGCTTTTGAAAGCTTCAGTCATCTGAGTAAATTCCTTTGCCCTATCTTGATTTAAGGTTTTAGCATTTTCTAACTCATAATTAAGTGAACTGCTTAAATTTCTTACCCCATTAATCTCAGCTTCTAAAATATTTATATCAGAGGCGGTATTTTTTTTAGATTTATTGAAATCTTTAAAATCATTTCTATAGCTGTTTAAGTATAGGCTTATTTTTAGTAATGCATTTTTTATAAATACAATAGTTCCTTCAACATTATCGGTTTCAATATTATCTAATGCAATTTTAGAATCAGCAATAAAATTTACAAAAGGTATTTCTTCTTGTGGAGAAATATTTAAAATAAGTTCCTTGTTTGGATTATTCCTTAACTCATTAATATCATATTTAATTGTATCCACTGAATGAGATGAAAGTGATTCTTTGTTATAAGACCATTTTTTTCTTAAGAAATCATTTTTAACCTCTATTTCAGTTAAAAATGTATCATACTGTTCGTATAACTTATTGCTCACAATTGTAAAGGTTTAATTTATACCAATTCATCAATCAAATCAGCCATTGAAAGGAAACGCTCTTTAAATGTAACTAGGAACTTTAAAACCGCTAGATATTATGTATTGAGTAACCTTCAAAGCTCTCCATTATAATATTAAGACAAAATACGTTTTGATGTATCTATTATCATTGAATTTTTACATCATAATATTTTTATTGGAGTATTTGTAGACAGTGGGGGAAATAAAAATCCCTCAAAGTATCACCTTGAGAGATTGAATGTTTTTTTTCAGCGGAGAGCTAGGGAGAACCTTCGCCTTTTTGCGTTTCAAACACTTACAAGGTCTATGATTTTTTGTAGACTAATTCACACCATGTTTAGCGTAAAATATTCTTTGTAACTTTCTTAAAGGCTATTTTGGAGGGAAAATGTTGTAAATATTACTACGATGAGCCATAACGATAATGATAACATCTGGCGCCTGTATTTTTACACCGATACGATATTGACCTGACCTTATTCTGTAATAAGTTGAAAACCCCGAAAGCTTTTTAAGATTTGGTATGTCTTCAATTTTTTTAGCCTCCAGAATTTTTGTAACTACTTTATTTAGCTGAGCTATTAGCGATGGATTATTTAACTTCTTGAGCTTCTTGAAAAAATCATCATCAAAAATTACATTCATATACGACCAAGAAATTTAAAAACCTCTTCGGTATTTGCAGGGCGAAAATTTTTCATTGCTTCGTCCATCATGCGACCAAGGTTTGCATCAACTTTTGCCTCGTATGCCTCAAAGCTTATTGCTTTTGCTTTACGTGTAAGCCTAGTGATAGATGCGATTGATTTTTTTGCCGTTTTAACGGAATTTGGAGCGATTGTGGCTTTCATAACCATGTTTTATTACTACGAATGTAACAACATTTGTGTATTCAACAACAAAT
>JAAFHG010000230.1:809-6378 GCA_013297585.1 Chitinophagales bacterium | reverse complement strand
CACCTGCTAAAAAAGCTGCTCCTGCAAAGAAAGCCGCTCCTGCACCTGCTAAAAAAGCTGCTCCTGCAAAGAAAGCCGCTCCTGCACCTGCTAAAAAAGCTGCTCCTGCAAAGAAAGCCGCTCCGGCGCCTGCTAAAAAAGCTGCTGCAAAAAAGAAGTAGTAAACAAGTAAATGATTTTACTATCATACTATTAGTCCCGAAGGTAACTTCGGGACTTTTTATTTTAAAGCAATGCTGGTTTTGATGGTAGTGATGTACCGTGATTATTTGATTTTTTTGTACTTGTAATTGATTAAATTAATTGTTATGGATAATTATGCAATAGCTGAAAACTTCTCGTTACTTGGTAAGTTAATGGATATACATGGTGAGAACAGCTTTAAAACAAAATCGTACTCAGTAGCTGCTTACACCATAGAAAAACTACCTTCTGCGCTAGCCGAATTGCCTGCTGATAAAATATTTGCCATTAGAGGCATAGGCAAAACCATAGGCGAAAAAATAGTAGAGCAAATAGAAACAGGTGAACTACAATTACTAAACGAATACCTAGCCAATACACCGCCAGGCATTATAGAGATGCTAAACATAAAAGGCATTGGCCCAAAGAAAATTTCTACCATTTGGAAAGAACTAGAAATAGAAACCTTAGGCGAACTGCTGTATGCTTGCAACGAAAACCGCTTGATGCTATACAAAGGCTTTGGCGAGAAAACACAGCAAAATATTAAAGAAGGTATTGAGTTTTACCTTGGTAGCCTTGGTAGTTATTTATACCAGCAAATAGAACATTTTGCAGGTAATGTACACGCTAAAATGCAGGCATTATTTCCTAAAGAAACATTTGCTATGACAGGTGCTTTTAGAAAGCAACTAGAAATAATAGAAAAGCTTGAATGGATAACCACGCTAGAAAAGCAAGTGCTGATAGATTTCTTAACCAAACATCAATTTGATTTGGTAGATGATGATGCTAACTATGCATCGTTTGTAGGCAAAGAGAATGTAACGCTTGGTTTTTACTGCGTAAGCGATACTGCTTTTTACAGTACCCTATTTAGTACAAGTTGCAGTGATGATTTTTTTAACAGTTGGGACGAAACTATAGGCTGGGATGAAACTGCGAACTACGACACCGAAGAAGCCATATTTAAAGCAGCGAACCTACCTGTAATACCTGCTTACTTACGTGAAGACACTGCTGTGATACAACAAGCTAAAAGCAATAGCTTACCAACAATCATTACGCCTGAAGATATTAAAGGCATTATACACAGCCATAGCAAATGGAGCGATGGTGTGAATACGCTAGAAGAAATGGCTAGCGCTGCAAAAGCACAAGGCTATGAGTACTTGGTAATAAGTGATCACTCGAAAACCGCTTTTTATGCGCAAGGCTTGCCTGAAGAAAAGGTGATGGCTCAGCATATGCAAATAGCTGAGATAAACGCTAAAATGGCGCCATTTAAGATATTTAAGAGCATAGAGAGCGATATACTTGGTGATGGTAGTTTAGATTACGATACGGATGTACTAAAAACCTTCGACGTGGTAATTGCTTCTATTCACTCGAACTTGAAGATGAGTGAAGAAAAAGCCATGATGCGCTTGATAAATGCGATAGAAAATCCTTACACATCTATACTTGGCCACATGACAGGCAGATTGCTGCTAAGCCGTGGTGGCTACCCTGTAGACCACGTAAAAATTATAGATGCTTGCGCCGCGAACAATGTGGTAATAGAACTCAATGCTCACCCAAGACGACTAGACATGGACTGGCGCTGGATAAAACATGCGCTGGACAAAAATGTGTTAATATCTATTAACCCTGATGCGCATGCGATAGATGGTTATGCAGATTGTAAATACGGTGTTTTAGTGGCGCAAAAAGCTGGGCTTACGGCTGCAAAAAACTTGAGTAGCTTTAACCTTGCACAGTTTGAAGCCTTTGTAGCGGTACAGCATAGTAAACGATAAAATTTTACACAAAGCAACAACGAAGTCAAAGTACACAAAGGCATTTGAATAATGATATAGATTTTAAAGTTTTTTTCTCTCTTGGTGTTCGTTGTATCCTTAGTTCCTTTGTGTGAAATCTTTTTTTGTATGAAGCAAAATATTGGCTTATCTTTTCAATCTTAAAACGATAAGCTATATGATTAAGTTCAATGACATTAAAATTGGCGACTTTGTACAAGCCGAATACGAAGGCCAATTATCTACTGGTGAAGTAGTAAACCTTAATGGTAACGAAAAACAAATTTGCGTACAAATAGATGGTGTACAAGAATTTTGGTTTGACAGCGCACATCTTCAACCTATTGTATTAGATGATACAGCTCTGCTAGACCTTGGTTTTAGTAAAGAACCGAATGCAGATGGCTCTGCCAAGTACAAAAAAGGTAGTTTTAGAATTGTAACGCCTGTAGATGGTGATTTTAGCAAAATGGAAATGTGGTATAGAGAAGACAAGCGCCATAACCCTAACGTGCATTATGTACACCAACTACAAAACCAATATTTAGACATGACCAAGATACACTTAACAAGAGAGTTGGTGTAAGTGATTGGGGATTTGAAATTTATAATTTGAGATAATTGAAGCTACTGCAGTGAAATACTGTAGTGGCTTTATATTGGACGATTATTAAATTGTAAGTAGTCATTCAGAATTAGCTTATACTATTTTGTAGTTTATTTTCAGTTGTTTACCAATAGTATCAAGCACAAGTCTTGTTGCGTAAAATAGTTGGTCAGCACTTTGATAATCCTTTTCATTTATCCATCTGGCTTTTATTTCCTTCCAAAGTCTTTCAATGATGTTAAGATGCGGTGAGTATGGTGGTAGATAAAAGATAAACAATTGCCTTTTCGACCAGATTTCAAGCATCGCTTTCATGGCTTTTGATTGATGTATTTTAGCATTATCCAAAACGATGACAGTATGTTTCTTAATACCGTATGAGAACTTGTTTAATTGTTCTATGATAAAATTTGCGTTAACCATTTCATAAGTTGTTTCGTACACAAAACGGTTATCTCTACGTATCATGCCAAAACAATTCACTTTATTGCCTTTAGCTGATTTGATATGAATGTTTTCATCCCTAGATTGCCAACCATAGGGTACATAGCCTTCCTCTGATATGTGTGTCTCATCGCCATAATACAGATCAATTTCGCCTGTATTACAACGCTGTTCCAATAGTTGCAGTTCTGCTAGTTTATAAGCATAAAAGTCTGCATCACATTGTCCCTTCGGTCGTTTTCTTATACGTCTGTAACGGCAGTGATGCCTTTTAAAAAACGAGTCAGCGTTTCATTACTCATCTTCTTGCCAATATGTGCTTCTACAATCTGACGTGCTTGGGACAATCTTTGCCTTTCTTTCTCTACAGCAGCCCTAACCACGGATAACTGTTCTTCTGCTAAAATAGCTGGCCTACCTTGACCTGGCTTAGTAAGAAGGCCTGACATACCTGAAGCAGCATAACGATGCAACCAATTATATACACTTATAATGCTCGTATCCATTATGGAACTAATAGATTTAACACTGTAGCCTTCGCTGTATAAAAGAACTATTTTACAACGATGCCGTAAACGATGCTTATCACTCGATTGATAACAGGTTGACAACATGGATTTGCTTTCCGCTGTAAATACTATTTCTATTGATTTTCTACCCACATAATTCTAAACGATTTTTTTATAAGTTAATTTTAACAGACTACTTATTATTTTACGAGTGTAAACCCTGAATAATCCCCTGATGATGGTTGGATGCTTTGTTAATAGATGAAACAAAACTATGAAAAACGGATAGAGCTGTATCTGTAAACAAATATTAATAAATACGTAGCTGCTTTAAAATTTGCAATAGACTATTGTTCTAATAAATAGTTATGGCTATTGGAAAAAAACAGCAAACCAAATACTACTTCAAAAAGCCCTAGAAAGCTATTCAATCAAGGATAACTTTCGAAGCTTTTTAGAATTGCTGCCTGATTTTTACAATTAGTGTAGATAAGTATTGATGTTACATAGCAAACTCGTTGTATTATTGCTAATCAATCACTAAATAAATACAGTATGAAACAAACATTACTCGCATGTATGCTTTTGCTTGGTGTTACATCTTCTATAGCTCAACAAAGCGATAAAAAATGGCAATTTGCAGTAGGTGTTGGCACTTCTGTACCATTATCTCAATTTAAAAACTATTACAATACGGGCTTTGGCGGCGAATTTGAAGCGAGCTATAACTTTAATGAAAAGTTTAGCTGGTATGCAAAAACAGGCTATAATATTTTTTCAGGTAAAAAAAATACCTACGTGTACTTTGGTTTTCCATTTGACTATACATCGCCTAAAATACAATACATTCCTATTCTTGGTGGCCCTAGATATACAATAGGTAATTTTTCTGTAGGTGTTGCTGCTGGTGTAGGTATTTACAATTTTAAAAATGAAGGCAATACGGTTGTTATCATAAACGATACCTCTGGCGTTAGCTTTACCTATAGTCCTGAAATTGCTTACAACATTGGCAAACTTAAAATTGCAGCTTCATACACGTCTTCAACTGTAAAACTAGATGAGCAATTTGCTAGTTTTGTAGACTTAAAAAATGCAACATTTATTGGCTTAAAACTTTTTTTCCGGTTTTAAATAAAAGTATCAAAATTTAATCACATTGCCCAATATAGAAATGTGGATTAATTTTTACATAGTTTTTTGCCATATTCTCAAATAAACCTGTAGTTTGTGCTACTAATTTATTCACTAACAAATGCTTCGCTTTAATGAGGCTTTAAAACTGAAACAAAATGGATACAAGTAAAATGATTAAAGCATATTGCTTAAAGACAAAAGAAAAAAATGTACCAATGCAAGATGCTGTTATTACCAAAACCGCTAAAGGTGGTTATATGGCTGGTGGTCATGATGGCAAAGGTAACAAAATGGCAGCTATTTTAGGCGAAGCAAAGGCTTTACAAGCTATTGCTGATGGTGTTGCTACAAAAGGTTTTTAATTACAACCATATTTACAATAAAAAAGCTATCCTCACATTGGGGATAGCTTTTTTAGTTAGTACAATATCAAAAAAACTATCGTTTTAAAGGACTTGCTACTATTGCTACACTATTTTCTTTAGTGCCTTCTAGCTGGTAGCCCATAGCGTTAATACTCACAGCTATTACCTTCTTGTTATTGTCTCTTTTAAACAAGGCCTTGCCTTGAAAAGCAACTATCACATACAAATCCTCACCGTCTTTAGTTAAGGCCGAAGAACCAGCCGAAGAGTTCATTACCAATGCATCATTTTCAAGCGTAACTGTTACAGCATCTATTACGCTGCCCGATGGAAACACATACTTGCCTACATACTGCGCCAATGTAGTGTCTTGTTGTTGTGCATAGCTTGCAATACCAGAGCCAAGCGCAAGCACCAATAAAAGCAATATTTTTTTCATCATCGTGTTTGTTTTGTTTGTTTAAAGATAGTATTCAAACCCATTTCGCCAAATTAAGTTACAATTACTTCAGGCTTTGTAAAGCC
>JAAFHG010000230.1:0-799 GCA_013297585.1 Chitinophagales bacterium | reverse complement strand
TTGCTTACCGTAGCACTTTTCAATACTTCAATACTCATTTCGCCCAGCATTATTTCAAGTACAAATACTGGTACATGTAATGGTATAAAAAAGCTTTTACGCAGTATTTTAGCAAGTGTAAGTGTTAGTGTTTTATTATTGACAGGCTTACTAGCCACCGCATTATACGCACCTTGCATTTGCGGCTGTTCTATCGCGTACACAAATAGCTTGCATAGGTCTTCTACATGTATCCAACTTATCATTTGCTTGCCACTACCTAGTATGCCTGCTATGCCAAACTTCAATGGCTTTTTGAATTCTACCAATGCACCGCCTGAATTGCTAAGCACAATGCCTATGCGCAACTTTACCAAGCGCTTACCTAGCTGCGTTACAGGCGCTATACTTTTTTCCCATAGCCTACAAGTTTCGCCCAAAAACTCAGTATCAGCGGGTGCATCTTCTGCAAAGCCATTGGCCAAGCTAGCGGCTGTATCTGCACCGTACCAGCCTATTGCCGAAGCACTTACCACCGTTTGCACTTTATTAGGCAGTTTTGCCAAAGCCGTAACTATTGTAGCACTGCTTTTAGTGCGACTATCTACAATCTCTTGTTTGCGTTCAGCGCTCCAGCGTTTATCTGCCACACCAGCACCAGCCAAGTGAATAATATGGTCAGCCTTTGCCAATGCATCTGCATCTATTTCCTGCGTATCAATATTCCATTGTGCATGGCTCACCTTGGCATGAGGGCGCATTTTACTAGGCCCACGGCTCACAATAATCACATCGTAACCCTTCACCACCAACAATTCTG
>JAAFHG010000490.1 GCA_013297585.1 Chitinophagales bacterium | reverse complement strand
CATCACCAAACCAAACGCATCTGTAAGGGTTGAATATGGCATAAACAGGCTAAAACAAGCATTATCTGCAATAAATATCTCGGTTAGTGTAACGCATAATGATTCCACAGAAATAAAGGGTAAGTCTATTTTAATTTTAGAAAAGTCATTTACACCATCACAAAACAACAGAAAATTTTTAGTCAAAAAAATACCAAAAGAAGGCTTTGAAATCACAACACCAAGTAACAATCTGGTAGTAATTGAAGGCGGTTCGCCATCAGGTGCCTTATATGGCTGCCTTGCTTTAATTGATAGCATCAAAGTTTCTGGTAAATTACCTGCAAAAATTAATCTTATTGATAGCCCACAAATGGTAATGCGTGGCACTTGCATTGGTGTTCAAAAGTCAGATTATTTACCCGGTAGGGATGTGTATGAATATCCTTACACACCCGAATCGTTCCCTTGGTTTTACGATAAAAAATTATGGATTCAATACTTGGATTCATTGGTAGAAAACCGCATGAATGCCTTGTATTTATGGAACGGTCACCCATTTGCTTCGCTTGTAAAACTCAAAGATTATCCTTATGCTGTAGAAGTTGATAGCGCCACATTTGCCAAAAATGAAGCCATTTATAATTTCATTACACAAGAGGCTGATAAACGTGGTATTTGGGTAATTCAGATGTTTTACAATATTATGGTTTCTAAACCTTTTGCTGATTTTCATCACATTAAAACGCAGGATAGAAACCGACCAATTATTCCATTGATTTCGGATTATACAAGAAAATCTATTGCCGCTTTTGTAGAAAAATACCCCAATGTAGGCTTAATGGTTTGCCTTGGCGAAGCGATGGAAGGAACAGGTAATGACGATATTGAGTGGTTTACCAAAACCATTATTCCTGGTGTAAAAGATGGATTAAAAGCCTTGGGTAAAACTGACGAGTTACCGATTGTTTTACGTGCACATGATACTGATGCACCTGCTGTAATTAAAGCTGCTAAAGGTTTATATAGTAATTTGTACACTGAAGCAAAGTTTAATGGTGAGGCTTTAACAACCTACGAACCTCGTGGTGCTTGGGCTGATTTGCATCGCACATTAAGTCGTGCTGGTTCGGTACAAATTGAAAATGTACATATTCTAGCTAATCTTGAGCCGTTTCGTTATGGCTCGGCAGACTTTATACAAAAGTCAGTAAAAGCCATGCATAATATTTACGAAGCCAATGGCTTGCATTTATATCCACAAGCATCGTATTGGGATTGGCCATATACAGCAGATAAAACTTCACCAAGATTATTGCAAATAGAAAGAGATTGGATTTGGTATAAATTATGGAGCCGCTATGCTTGGAACAGCAATAGAAATAGGCAAGATGAAGTCAGTTATTTAAGTCAATTATTAGCGCAAAAATTTGGCTGTAATCAACAGCAAGGTGCTAATATTCTAGAAGCTTACGAGCAGTCAGGCAATATTGCACCAAAGCTACTTAGACGTTTTGGCATTACTGACGGTAACCGACAAACCCTGACACTTGGCATGTTGATGACACAGTTAATTAATCCATATCGTTTTGGTTTGTTTGATTTGTTGTACGATTGTGAAAGCCCCGAAGGCGAGAAGCTGATAGAATATGCAGCCAAAGAATGGAAGCATGAAAAACATATTGGCGAAACACCTGTACAAATTATTAAAGAAGTACAACAAGAAGCAGAATTAGCCCTAAATGCAATTAAAAAAGCAGCACCGTTTGTTACTAGCAACAAAACTGAGTTTGAAAGGTTACAAAATGATATGCTTTGCTACCTAGCATTAGCTAAGCATTATGCAGAAAAAGCAATTGCTGCTCTTGATGTTTTACGTTTTAAATACTCTAATAACATTGCTGATCTAGAAAAAGCATTACCACATTTAGAGCAAAGTGTCAATCATTATAAGCAGCTAGTAACCCTAACCAAAGACACGTATTTGTATGCCAATAGTATGCAAACCAAGCAACGCAAAATACCCATCAGAGGTGTTGATGGTACGTTTAAAACTTGGGCTGAAGTGCTAGTGCCTTTTGAAAAAGAATTAGCAACGTTTAAGTACAAAATAGATTCATTAAAAAGCGATAATAAGCGAGTAAAAGCAACGCCTTTGCTCACAAATGCTTCGGTACAATTTACGCCAAGCACACAATTTTATACAATTGATTCTTCTGCTAAAGTATTTTCAGATACAACACTAACATTACTTGATTTTGCAAAAGAAATGAAAGGATTAAAAGGTATTCAACTATCATTTACCAAACAAAAAGCCGAAGGCACAAATCTTAGATTTACTAATACGAAGCCTGTTAAAGTATTAGTTGGTTTTTTCAATGAAAAATCTGCCAATTACTTAAAAGCACCAGAACTAGAAACAGATGCAAGTGCTAATAATTACGGTCAATCTGAAACAAAAATTGCAAATGGTGTGGTTATAAAAGGTATGCCAACTGTCAATATTCATAGCTACACATTTGCAGCAGGCACCAATACATTAACCCTTGCTAGAGGTGTTTGTTTAATTCTAGGATTTATTGATGATGCACAAGTAATGTCGATTTATGATGCAGGATTAAATGAAAAGGGTAATAAAAAAGAAATTGATTGGTTGTTTGAATAGTTGAACCACATAGACACAAAGAGCACCACAATTTCACAAAGAAAAATAATGAGAATGAAAAGAATTATTACAGGCTTACTGCTACTAATGGTATCACAGCTACAAGCCCAATCTTACTACAATGTGCTTACTTATGGCGCAAAAAAAGATAGCTCTTCACTAGCCACAAAAGCCATTGCTAAAGCCATAGATGCTGCAAGTAAAGCTGGTGGCGGAACAATTTATTTTCCAGCAGGTAAATATTTAACTGGGCCTATTCATCTTAAAAGCAACATCACGATTTTAATAGATGCTGGTGCTGAATTGCATTTTAGCGACAATTTCGATGACTATTTACCAAT
>JAAFHG010000696.1 GCA_013297585.1 Chitinophagales bacterium | reverse complement strand
GGTGGCTAGTCTTTTGTTTGGTTCTTATACAATGTAAGGGTTGCCCTTTCCAGGGCAACCCTATTTTACCCAAAACAATAAAATACTTGTTCAGCCATCAATTTTTCCTTTTCAGGGTATCTTAAGCAGCTTAAAAGAATAAAGGAATTACTTTTACACACCTTAAATTCAATTTTAGCACTTAAAACCTTAAAAATTATCCATAAAATTATTTGTATGAGATTATCTAATTGTTTTGCCATAATTGCATCTGCACTGGTATTTGGTGCATCCTGCAGTAAAGAAACTACCAGTCAGGAATTAAACGCTTTGGCTGCACAAGCCGCACAGCAATCTACCGGTTTAGCATTAAGTGTATGCGACCAGTTTGCTTATCCCGATTCAGTATTTTACCCCAATGATGCATTGGCTACCTATATTATCAATCCTGTAACCCCGTTAACAGGCACATTTGGTGTATACCCTACTGAAATGAAAATAAATAAGCGCACCGGAGCTTTTGATATTAGTGAAAGCGAAACCGGCCTCAGGTATATGATATGGTTTGTGGCAGCAGGCACCACAGATACCTGTAAAAAATATATTACCATTTCTGGTGTAAATTATCTCGATAGCATTTACGAAACCAAGAAATCAGGCACAGCAGCACCTGTTTATAATGCCAATACATCACTTGCAGTAGGCGATAATAATGGCACCACCGAATTTGATGATGGTCCGGATGATGATGATGGCGATGGCTTTGCCGATGAACCATTACCCGGTTTAGAACTTGCTTCTCAAGGCGTGGCCATAGATAAAGCAACTGGCAATATCGATCTTAAGCAAACCATTGCCAATGGTGCGCTGGGTGTAAACCCTTTATCTGGTACTTTTAAAGACTTTGTATTAAACTACCGCGTGTCTGATAAAAGCTCAAAATCGCTAAATAAAATGGCTTTGCGCTTATATTACTACCACACCAAGGCCGAAATACCAGCCAGTCTTAAAAGGCAAATGAAAATAAAGCAATCCGAAGTATTAATTAATCAGGAATTAGCCCCTGCACCGGCACCCGTAATTGGAGCTGTAAATACCAGCATTACCCCTGCTACTAATAAAGCCAACGAGGTAAAATGCAGGCCTCCTTATATAATTATAGTACAGTAATTAATTAATCTAATATATTTTAAAAGCAGCTCAATAGCTGCTTTTTTTATTTTGTTATCAGGCAGTAGTACTGTTATTTTTCATCCGTTGCGTCGCACACTTGTGCTTTCGGGTTGGTATATCAGCAGTTAAAAAGCAATGATTACATTAATAATAAGTTCAAATTTCACATTGAGGTTGGCTTATATTATCATAAAATCAGTACCACCTGTGCTTGCAAATACTGTGTTGCGAAGGTGTTTTAAAAGCTTTAATTAATTGCTTTTTTAGAAAGTTGCAGTTTTCTGTTCACCACTAATTGGTTTAACTTTATCTGCTAATTTTTTAGGTGCTACTGTGCAATAGGCTGTGGTTAGTGCATCAATAAATAGGTCATTGTGTACCTTACTTAGTTCAATAAGGGTCCAGCCTTGTTTACCCCATTTATTGTTTACCGCATAAATAATGGTGTTATCTGCCGCCGAAAAAACATCCTGGTCAATTTCGTTTAGTTTTATACAGGCGCTGTTTAATTTCTCATCATAGGTAGCAAAGATTTTCTGCTTTACCCTAAATGAAATTTTTTCAAAATGAGGTTCCTCTGTTGCTTCGGGAAAAGAAAGTGCTAATTTTCTAAATGCATTTATTGAAACCATATGCAGTAATGTTTTTTATAATTTCAAAGGTATAGAAAATGAAAATTAGCTAATTTATATGCAATTACTCCTCCTATAATTTTTGTTTTATTGAGGAGTTTTATAGAAATGAATTGGCATGTTTTAGCTGCCTATAGATTTGCAGCACAAGTGTGCGACGCAAGTAAAGCTGCTATAATTGTTGTTGCCGGGCTAAAAAAATAGGCTGTCAAATTGCGCTTATATTTTAAATAACCTTTTAATGGCAAGATCGGAA
>JAAFHG010000698.1 GCA_013297585.1 Chitinophagales bacterium | reverse complement strand
AAGGTAGTACCGCCATAGCTTTGTGTTTTTAAGCCATCGTAGTTAATGGTTAAAATAAACTCACTGGTGTTTAGGTTATTATCAGCAAGCATCAACTGTGGATAATTGGTAATTAAAGCGTAACCAGCATCAATTACTTTTTTAGAGTACGTAATTGCTTCTGAATATTTTGTAGTACCAGTGTACACACCTGCATTTAAATAAATGCGAGCTAGTAAAGCCCAAGCAGCAGCCTTATCAGCTCTACCATATTCGTTTGCTCTTGCTGCTACTAAGCCAGTTTCTAAATCTTTCAATTCAGTTTCTATATAGATAAATAGTTGGCTACGTGTTGCTTGTACTGGTAAAGTGGCAGACCCAATTACATCTTTATCAGTTACAAATGGACCGCTACCAAATAAATCCATAATTACTGAATATTGGTACGCTCTTAAAAATCTTGCTTCTGCTCTGTAAGTTTTAATGCTATCTGCACTTGCACCTGTAATACCACGGCTGCTTAGGTTAGCATCTGAAGCTTGATTAATAAAATCGTTACACAATGTAATTTGGTAATAACAACGGTAATATAAACCAGTTAAGAAAGGATTACTAGCAGACCAGTTCATGTTATGAAAGTCTTGAATACCAGCATCGCCCCAAGCTACAACGGCTTCATCTGTTGGTAATTCTTGTGCGTTAAAATATAAACGCAAGAAGTCTGAGAAACCTTCATCTATACCTTGTACATCACCATTACCTGCTGGGCCAGCATTACCAGTAAGTGCGTATGCACCATATACTTTGGCAAATGCTTGTTTATAACCTGCAGGTGTACTGTAAACTTGTGCAGATGTAATATCATTTGTAGGAAGCAAATCTAGCTTCTTAGTGCAGGAAGCAAATACTGCTACCGCACAACTTGCTACTACTATTATTTTAAAAAGATTCGTTTTCATGTGTTTATTTTTATTTGTTACAATTGCCACATGCAATTCGTTATACTATTTTTTATGTTGGTATTAAAAATCTAGATTAAGACCTAGTACAAAAGTTCTTGGTCTTGGATAGAAATTGTTATCAATACCACCATTCACTTCTGGGTCTAAACCTTTGTATTTAGTAATTACAAATACATTTTGCACATTGGCACTAATTCTTAGGTTAGCTTTTTTGTTAAATACTTTACCAGCATTATAACCCACGCTAATGTTATCCATTCTTAAAAAAGAAGCATTCTGTACATAGTAATCTGATAGGAAGTATTTATCGCCAGCACCACTGAAGAAAGTTTCTAAATAATTGGCAGAACCATTATTAATAAAACCAATTGGGTTAATGATGTTACGTAATGTACCTGTGCTTGATGCAACGTTGTTGTACACGTAGTTACCTACATTAGCACGCATTACAAAACCAGCATTCCATTGCTTGTAAGTTAAGTTTGAGCTTAACCCAAAGAAAGCTTTTGGATCGATGCCTTTGTATTGATACAAGTCGCCAGAGTTTACTAAACCATCTCTATTTTTATCAGCAAATAAATTGTCTACTGGTTTATCAGTTGCGGGGTCGTACACTTGTTTGTACACATAAAAAGCACCACGATTGTAACCTACAGAGTGAATTTGAACTGTATTACCAACACCGCCAGAAATACCACCAAATTGTGCACCTGCATAGTTTGGATCGTCAGAGATAGTTAATTTAGTAATTTTGTTTTGATTGTAAGTAGCGTTAAATGCAACATCAAGGGTTACATCTTTACTTCTTATAGCTTGTACATTTACAGAAAACTCAACACCACGGTTTTCCATGCTACCAATATTGGCAACAATTTTATTTGAGAAGTTGGTACCTGCTGGCTGATTGATTTCGTTTAATAAATCAGTTGTGTTTTTATAATAATATTCAATACTACCACTTACTCTACCGTTCAATACAGAGTAATCTAAAGCAATATTTGTATTAGCTGTTTGTTCCCACTTTCTATTGTAATAGTAACCACCAGGTCTATACATTTGGTAGAAGTTATTACCTAATTGATATTGCGCTTGAT
>JAAFHG010000491.1 GCA_013297585.1 Chitinophagales bacterium | reverse complement strand
CAACACCTTTTACTACCGTATTGTCTAGCACTAAATTGCCATCAATTTCAATTTCAGCTTCTGTTACTTTACCTAATTTTTCTACTGAAACAAGCGCATCGTACACTTTATCAAGGCTTAAAATAATTTTCTCCACCGAACCTATAATAGTAATAATTACAATGTCAGCGGCAATAAACTGCCCCACATTTATTTGTTGATCTACTAATAACAATGTACCGACTATTAACATAGCAGCAGTTATAATAATTTTAAAGCTTATAAGGCTCCAAAACTGAACCAATAGTACTTTAAAATACTGCGTTCTTGCGTCTAAATGTTTACCTATCAAATGATCCGCTTTATCAATATTTAGTGTACTTTTTGAGTATTTAAACGATTTTACTACCCTTGCCGTTTCTTGTAGCCACGATGCTACTTGATATTTATAATCGCTAGATTGCATAGCTAGTGTAAGCCCTTGTGGCGATGTGTACCTTAGTATTAGTATTATTATCAATAGCATTAAAGCGCCAAATCCAATAAAAATTGGGTGATAAAAGGCTAATAGCAATAAACCCAAAAGTGTTTGCACAATAGCACCTGGTAAATCTAACAATAACTTATCAAGCCCTTTTTGCAACGAAATGGTATCAAAAAAGCGGTTGACTAACTCTGGTAAATAGTACTTATCAAGCTTTTCGGTATCTAGTCTTGGTAATCTATCACTAAATTCTAACCCATATCGTAGAAAAATTTTCTGTTTTAGTTTTTCAATAATTTCAAGTTGCCTTACTTGTAGTAAACCATTTAAAAATGTACCAAAAACAACGAAAATAATTAATATAACAATTGAAGTAGATACAGAACCAGCCATAACAAAGCTGATAATAGTTTGAATACCAAGCGGTAACGATAATTGTACAATACCGCCTAAAATTGCAAACGCATAGATAGAAGAAATGTCCTTCTTGTCTAAACGTAGTATTTGGTAAAATTTTTTTAACGAACTGCCAATAGAAACAGTGCTGTTAGTTGCCATGTAGTTAAGTTTTCTATAAAAGTTTGTGACTAAGCAATAATTAAGCCAATGAAACCGCCAAGTTGGGCATTTTTTTACGAATAAAAGAATTAATTACTGATGCAGTTGTGGTCTAGTATTAATTTCTATATGTGCATTTAAATTGGTGTGTGTGAGCCCTTTTTCTTTCAATTTTGAAATGGTTTGGGATAGTGTATTTTGAAGCTGCATAATCTTTTTTTCAGAATATTTAATATCTTCTTCACTCATTTTAATGGTATTAATTTTTGCTTCGTGAAAGGCAATTTTTGCATTAAAAATAGCAGTTAGAAGCGCTTCTGCCTCAGCGATTGTAAAAAAGCCAGTTATTAGTTGAATTTCCATGTTTTTATAGGGTTTATTGGCCTTGCGCAGCGGTAAAGCCTGCAATACCATTAAATGTATATAAGTTTTCTGTTTTAATAATGTGTAAATGGTTACTATTAATTTGATTAAGTAGCTCTAATACTGCTTCATACGGTAACATTGATTCGTTTACAGCTTTAAAACGGCAACGCCAATGATTGGTGCAAAAAGTTTCAGGAAAACCGTTTGGCCACACCTTTGTGCCTCTGTTTGTAATCATACTTAAACACAAATGTTTGCCATTTGTTTTTTGTAACACTTCTGCTATGTCATTTGCTGTCAGAGAAGTTTCATCTAAAAAAACATCTATGCCAACTAATCTCTTCTCTGCTAGTGGTTTTTGTGTTAGTTTGATATTAAAATTACCAGCAGATTTAGAGTAATCTACCGCTTTTAAACTACTAGGCTTTTGTCCTAGCCTTTCTATTACTTCATTTGCAAATAATTGTGTACCAGTTAATTTATGAGAGTTACCTGATTTAAAAATATCGGTAGTATGTATACCATCTTCAAGCGTTTTTAACCAGGCATTTTGTATTTTCTCTGCTACTTCTTTTTGGCCAATATGTACTAACATTTGTATTGCACCAAGTAATAATCCCGACGGATTTGCTTTATCGGTACCTGCAATATCCGGTGCAGAACCGTGAATAGCTTCAAACATGGCAAAGCCATCACCAACATTTGCACTACCGCCAAGGCCTACCGAGCCAGTAATTTGCGCAGCAACATCGCTTAAAATATCTCCATATAAATTAGGCATCACAATTACGTCAAACACTTCAGGTGTATCTGCCAATTTTGCTGCACCTATATCTACAATCCAATGCTCTTTTTGTATTTCAGGGTATTCTTTACCTACCTCATCAAACGTTTTATGAAATAAACCATCGGTCATTTTCATAATATTGTCCTTTGTAAAGCAGGTTACTTTTTTTCTATTGTAGGCTTTTGCATATTCAAAAGCATAACGAACGATTTTTTCTGTACCAGGTTTTGAGATTAGTTTCAAGCATTGAATCACATCTTCAGTTTGTTGGTGCTCAATACCAGCATATAAATCTTCTTCATTTTCTCGTACAATTACTACATCCATTACAGGGTGTTTGGTTTGTACAAATGGATGATACGAAATACATGGTCTTACATTTGCATATAGGCCCAAAACTTTTCTAATAGTTACGTTGATGCTTTTAAAACCGCCTCCTTGTGGTGTGGTTACAGGTGATTTTAACAATACACGTGTACGTCTTAAAGAATCCCAAGCTTCTGGTGCTATGCCTGTAGAATTACCATTTAGGTACATTTGTTCACCTATTACAATTTCTTCAATATCTAGCTGTGCACCAGCGGCTTGTAATATTTTTAGCGTTGCATCCATTATTTCTGGTCCAATGCCATCACCTTTTGCTACAGTAATTTTTGTCATAATTGCAATTTTGTGTTGCAAAAGTCATTTCTTTGTATCATATACTTTCATTTATCTTAAATATGATTAGCATAATATAAAATTATGAATTACACATTTCATCAGTTAAAAGTATTTATGGCTGTAGTTGAGAAAAAGAGTATCACCA
>JAAFHG010000480.1 GCA_013297585.1 Chitinophagales bacterium | reverse complement strand
TTAATCACTTCCACATCAGAAACGATATTATGGGCTGCGCAAAAATCAAGCATTTCCTGGGTTTCTTTTATACTGCCAATTAATGAGCCGATAATACTTCTGCGTTTCATGATTAATGGAAAAGCATGTATTTGAACCGGTGTTGGTGGTACACCAACAACAATCATAGTACCATTTGTTCTTAACAAGTTTAAATAAGGAATATACTCGTGCTGTGCAGATACGGTATTAAGAATTACATCAAAATGGTTTTGTAAGCCCTTCATCGTTTCTGCATCGCTGGTTAGCGCGAAATGATGTGCCCCAAGCCTGGCAGCATCCGCAGCCTTAGATGGCGAAGTACTTAACATGGTAACTTCTGCGCCAAATGCTACTGCAAATTTTACAGCCATATGGCCCAGGCCTCCCAAACCAAGTACAGCTACCCTATCTCCCTTTTTTACACCAACATGTTTTAAGGGTGAATAGGTGGTAATACCTGCACAAAGTAATGGAGCCACACCTTCTAATGGTAATGCATCCGAAACTTTAAGTGTATAATTTTCATCTGTAACAATTACAGTTGAATAACCGCCCTGACTAATGGTAACACCATCTTTTTCGTAGCCATTATAAGTGCCAGTCATCCCTTTATCGCAATACTGTTCATCGCCAGATTTACAATTATCGCATTCGCGGCAAGAATCAGTAAAACAGCCAACGCCGGCTAAATCTCCAACTTTAAACTTGGTAACATGTGCGCCTACTTTAGTTATTCTACCAACAATTTCATGGCCGGGTACCATGGGGTAAATAGAATTGCCCCACTCATTACGTACCTGATGAATATCAGAATGGCAAACGCCGCAATACAAAATATCCATTTGAACATCGTGCGGCCCCACCTCCCTGCGATTAAAATTAAAAGGTGTTAACTGTGAAGTTGCAGACTGCGCTGCATATGCATTTGTATGTGACATGTTTATTTTTTTTAAGCTAAAACAAAAATATACTATTGAACATGGATTATGTTCTATTTATTAAATATTGATGGCTAATAACAATATATTACCTGATTCGTAAAAAAAAAATACAATTGAATTGAATATTGGCCAGGCATTTGTAAATAATGAGGCTTTACTTGCGTCGCACTCTTGTACAACAGAAATTTTACTCAGCTTTATACTCAATATCCGTAAAAAATAATTTAAGCCTTACATTTATACAGGCAATTTGCAACAATAATCAGTAGTAAAAAGGTATATGCAGCAATTCACGACTATTATACTAAAATTTGAAGAAAAGGGTGAAAAGACCGGTTGGACTTACATTGAAATCCCTACTGACATTACTGAGGCACTTTTACCGGGCAATAAAAAATCGTTTAGGGTAAAAGGAACGCTGGACGAGTATAGCTTTAAGCAGGTAGCCCTATTACCCATGGGTGATGGAAAATTTATTATGCCCTTAAAGGTGGATGTAAGAAAAGCCATCAAAAAACGCAAAGGAGCTATGGTGCAGGTTTCACTAATATTGGATGAAACACCATTTATAATTTCTGAAGATTTATTGGTATGCCTGGAAGATGAGCCGATTGCACTTCAAAACTTTAATAAATTACCGCTAAGCCATAAAAAGTATTACACCAAATGGATTGAGAGCGCTAAAACTGCCGAAACAAAAGCAAGGCGCATAGCCGTTTCCGTTATTTCGCTTGCCACAGGGAAAACTTTTGGCGAAGCCATGAAAGCCATTAACATTAAATAAAAAATGGGAGTTCATTGCTGAACTCCCAATATTATAACAGATTAATACTAATACTGTTTTGTAACAACTACCAACGGTTGTTAGAATAAGCAGGCTTCTTAGGACGATCTTCCTTAGGTCTTGCTTCGTTTACTTTAATGGCACGGCCATCAACTGTAGCGCCATCAAGTTCTTTGATTGCTTTTTCAGCGCCTTCTTTATCAGCCATTTCTACAAAACCAAAGCCACGGCTACGGTTAGTAAATTTGTCCATGATAACTTTAGCAGATGTAACTTCACCATACTCTGCAAAAAAACCTCTTAAGTCTTCGTCTTGTACTGCGAAGCTTAAATTTGAAACATAAATGTTCATACTAAATAATTAATAAAATAAAAATGCTTGAGAAAAAACAGGCGTAACGTAACTGACTAACTATTTATTAAATATGCGTAGCAGAAATATCGATCACTAAACTGTAGAACTCAAATTGACAGTGCAAATGTAAGCTTATTACCGCAGACTGTTGGTATTATTTTTTTAAGCAGCTAAAAACAATACAATATTATCAGTATGGTTCTGAGTTGGTAATTACTACATTAACCATTTTCTATCGGATTAAATACATAACAAGTGCTTATGCCCAGATATATTCTTAAAGTACAAGAGTGCGACGCAAGTAAAGCCCTTTTCTTGTACTTCTGCAGGGCTAGTAATAAAATTACACTGCGGGCTCTTGCTGACTAAGACAATGAAAGCTACCAAGGCCCCAAATTATTTCTACTGAATCGATACCAATTACCTGTTTGTTTGGGAAACATGTCTGAATAATTTGTAATGCTTTATCATCTTTTGGGCACCGGAAAGTGGGCACAATAACAGATTGATTAGCTATGTAAAAATTGGCATATGATGCCGGAAGCCGTTGATCCTCATAAATTACCGCATCGGGCATGGGTAGCTCTACAATATTTAACTGGCGGCCATTAAGCAACCTCATTTGCTGCAACTGATGAAGGTTGTTTTGCAACAAATGATAGTTTTCATCCAGTTTATTTTCTTCTACAACCGTAATAACGGTATCATCATTTACAAAACGCACAGTATCATCAATATGCCCGTCTGTATCATCGCCAACAATACCATCGTCTACCCAAAGCACTTGCTTAACCCCGTAATAATTATATAAATACTGCTCAATCTGCTCCTGATTTAAATGCGGGTTTCTATTCTTGTTTAATAAACAGGCTTTAGAGGTAAGCAATGTGCCTTTTCCATTAAACTCTACTGAGCCTCCTTCCATAATTATACCGGGATAGTACA
>JAAFHG010000350.1:3095-4197 GCA_013297585.1 Chitinophagales bacterium | reverse complement strand
CAGCACTTAATACCAGGCTATTTTGGTCTAGCATAAAGTTAGCATCCAATATTTGGTCAAAATTATCAATGGTTTGCTTATTGCGTTTATAGCGTGCTACAGCATCGTACACAAACATTTTTGTTTTTCCTGCTTCCCAATAAATTACCAATAAGCGTTGGCCTTTTGTGTCCCAAGATAATATTGGATAATTGGGGTTAATATCACCTTGATTGGTTTTTACGCCTTTATCAAGTAAAATAGTTGTTTGGTAAAAATTTTCTACCAATTTCACTTTGTAAATACCTTTTTTAAATTCTACTACCGCATAGTTGTTATTACGAGCATTAGGATTGGCTTGAAAGCGGAAATAATCGTTTTTGCTTACGTCTTCTGTAATGCTTAACACACCTTTTGGCGCATTTTTACGCTGACGAATGTCTTTGTAATACTTATCTTGCTCATAAGTCATAAACTCAGCCAATACGTCTTTAAATTTCTTCTTACATATTTTTTCAGAAGCCTTATTTAGGTTTTTGTAAATACGAGCTAGGTACAAGAAGTAAGTAATATTATCAACCTTGTATTTCTCACCAATGTATTGCCACAACGCATGACCTGCCAGCGTTGGTTTATCAAAAGCAAATTGATAGAAATTATTGTAATTACCACTTAGCATTTCGCTTTTCAGTTGGTCATCAAGTGAGGTGCTCCATGGCTCGGCAACATAAGCTACATAACCATCAGTAAGCCATACTGGTAAATCTAACAAAGCAGCATTACTTGCAAACTCGCCAATGTCTTCACCAAATAAAATATTATCTAACAACAGCTTTGCAATGCCTTCTCTAATTTGTCTTTTTAAAGTGGTATGATTACCATCAAAATACACCACAATTTTATTGTTTACAAGCTTAGTAAGGCCACCAGCATTTTGCCAGTCAATACCAAGGCCAATATTGCTTTGCTTAAATTCATCATAACTATTGTACACCACAATATTGGTACGACGCTGCAAGCTATATTCTTCAAATTTTTCTATGCTAGGCAATTCATCCTCAGCTACTTGCGCTACAAACTTGCCTAGCTCGGTACCACCTTGCGATGTATAGATGTTAAAATG
>JAAFHG010000350.1:0-3085 GCA_013297585.1 Chitinophagales bacterium | reverse complement strand
TTACCTGTGCTATTGATGCTGTAGATACCAACATTAGTATCCAAACGATCACTTGCTTTCTATTTATTATTTGCATAGCCAATCTCTTTGCTTTAAAGTACTAGAGTTATATTTAGAAACGTTTGTTGCCTCATTAAAGTTTGCTGTAAAAATGCTTAACAACAATTTTGCGAAAAGTAAAAATAGTTAATTCAAATTTGCAGAAACATTTTATAAGTTGATAGGATGTTAAAATTAATGGATTTAATTACTGATTGAATGATTTTAATGATTAAATGATGATTACGATATCTGCTTTTGCAAGTTTTATCATTTCTATCAAATGATTTAAAACTATTTGATCAATCATTTTTTTCATTTCCATCATTCATCCCGATAGCTATCGGGACATAAATACCAAATCACAAATCTCATGCTATACGTTCATTCATTCACCTTCAATCCTGTGCAAGAAAATACTTATGTGGTATATAACGATAAAGGCAAAGCCATTGTAATAGACCCAGGTTGCTATTTTACAGCAGAGCAAGAAACCTTACAAACGTTCTTAACCAATAATGGCTTAACGGTGGTGCAATTAATAAATACACATTGCCACTTAGACCATGTTTTCGGTAATAAATGGGCGGCAAAAGCCTTTGGTTTAGAGCTATATATTCACCCAGAAGAAGAAAAAATGCTGGCTTATGCACCACAAAGTGGTATAAAATGGGGCTTGCCTTTTGAAAATTACACTGGCCCTTTGCATTTTTTAAAACAAGATTATACCATTCAACTAGATGAGGACGAACTAATAGTGCTTGAAACACCCGGCCATTCACCAGGTAGTATTAGTTTGTATGCAAAAGCTGAAGGTTTTGTTATTGCAGGTGATGCCTTGTTTAATGGCAGCATTGGCCGTACAGATTTGCCCTATGCAAGCCACGAACAACTAATAGATAGCATTAAAGCGCAACTATTTACCCTGCCAAATGACACCAAAGTATACAGCGGTCATGGTAGAGTAACCACTATTGGCCACGAAAAATTAACCAATCCATATTTGCAATAGAAGAATCGGTAATCGTTTTTCGAGAATCGCTGGTTTGGGTACATTTTTTTACGAACAACAATAATTATATGCATGACTAGCGTTTTTCGTTCACTATCGATTTACGTAGTAAACTCGTCTCTCTCATCTTTCCCTTACTTTTGCCATCCGAAAAAATATTGGTGTTATGTTGGATAAGTTAGAAGCTATTAAAGCAAGATTTGATAATGTGGGTGTTGCACTCACCAATCCAGAAATTATTAATAACCAAAAAGAATTTGGCAGATTGAGCAAAGAATACCGCTCATTAGAAAAGATTGTGCAACCATACGAGGCCTATATAAAAGTATTGGCAGATTTTACTTATGTAAAAGAAAGCCTGAACAGTAGCGATGAGGAAATGAAGGAATTGGCAAAAATGGAATTGCCAGAACTAGAAGAGCAAAAAGAAGCCTTAGAAAAACAACTCACTAAATTATTAATTCCAAAAGATCCTCAGGACGATAAAAACGCCATTATAGAATTACGTGCAGGTACTGGTGGTGATGAAGCCAGCTTATTTGTGGGCGATTTGCTAGGTATGTATTTGCGTTATTGCAGTAAAAAAGGTTGGAAAACGGCTATTGCCAGCGAGAGCGAAGGAACTGTTGGTGGTTATAAAGAAGTACTAATTGAGGTGTCTGGTGAAGATGTTTACGGTACTTTAAAATTTGAAAGCGGTGTTCACCGTGTGCAACGTGTACCAAATACCGAAACGCAAGGTCGTGTACACACATCTGCTGCTACCGTGGCGGTAATGCCAGAAGCAGAGGAAGTGGATTTTGAATTAAACCCTGCCGATGTAAAAATGGAAACTTCACGCAGTGGTGGTGCAGGTGGGCAAAACGTAAATAAAGTAGAAACCAAAGTGCAGTTAACGCACATACCTACAGGTGTAGTGATTGTGTGCCAAACAGAACGTAGCCAGCTTGGCAACCGTGAGAAGGCAATGACCATGTTGCGTACCAAATTGTACGAAGAGCAAGTTCGCAAGCATGAAGATGAAATTTCAAAACGCCGTAAAACATTAGTAAGTACAGGTGATAGAAGTGCAAAAATTAGAACCTACAACTGGCCACAAGGTAGAGTTACAGATCATCGCATTAACTTAACATCTTACAATTTAGATGCAGTAATTGGTGGCGAAATTGAAGAATTTGTTGAAGCCCTACAAATGGCTGAAAACGCAGAGAAAATGGCAACTGAATAAGATATTTCTCACAAAGAAAACTAAGAATACGAAGGGCGCAACGTGATTTAAAACTACGTTGCGCCCTTTTATTTTGTAATAACAAAAGCTATGTGTAGGTTGTATACTCTGTGTAAATAATTTCTTTATTGAAATAATCAAATCTTTGTGTTCTTAGTCTTCTTAGCGCTCTTTGTGTGAAATAGAAACCTTCTTCTCCAAAAACTCATGAATAATCCAAGCTGGCCCTATCAGTAAAAACTGCAAGTCGTTTAAAAACGATGGCTTTTTACCCTCAATTTTATGACCATAAAACTGCCCAATCCAAGCAATTACAAACAAACCAATAGATACAATTGCCAAAGGCAAATACAAACCAATATAATAATTTGCCGTAAGACAGAAAGCCGCAAAAAGTGCAATTTTTACAGCCATGGCAATAGACAGTCTGATATAGAAAAGCAATGCAAATATTAAAACCACACCAGCCCAATTAACAATAATTGGCGCAGAAAATGGCACTAATTGTTGCAGCCAACTAGCATTAATACTTTGCAATAAGCCCACAATAGAAAAGAAAATGGTAGGCACGCATATCAGGTGAATGCGTTTATTAGTAAGGTTTTTATGGCTTACAGCATATTCATCAAACCATTGTTGTAATGTTCGCATAAGGGCAAGTTTATCGTAGATTAAAAGTAAGGCATAAATATTTCTCACAAAAAAAACAAAGGATACAAAGTGCACAATGTCATTTAAAACTACGTTGCGCCTTTTCTTCTCTCAGATGAAAACGAACCTTTGTCTGCTTTGCCTTCTTTGTTTCT
>JAAFHG010000668.1 GCA_013297585.1 Chitinophagales bacterium | reverse complement strand
CGTCACTTAAATGGCTTGTTGTTTTAAAATTCTCAGGTTCTGTTTCTAAATCAAAACTTGGTGTGGTACTACCTAAAGTAATTGTGCCAGAGTATTCTTTTGGCATGCCCATGTAGTCATTAATCTTCTTAGTAAACTTACCCGTACATACTATTAATAAACCTGTTGCCAATGGATCTAAAGTACCCGCATGACCTACTTTTTTTACTTTGGTAAGATAACGCACCTTGCTTACAACATTAAAACTCGTCCATGTTAAAGGCTTATCAAAAAGCAACACCTTACCCTCACTATATTCTTGAATTGGTAGCATGTGGCAAATGTAAGTAACACTATGTGTTTATTTTTTTGTGAAAAAGCAAACTGCTAACAATATATTTGTTACATATCGGCTTTACTCAATGAATAAGTACTCTAAACAAACTAGAATTTTAACTGCGGTTGATTGTATCATTTTTGGTTTTGATGGTACAGAACTGAAACTATTATTAATAAAACGTGCATTTGAGCCACAAAAAGGTAATTGGAGCTTAATGGGTGGCTTTGTACAAGCAACTGAAAGCTTTGACGAAGCAACTGCTAGGGTTTTAAAACAATTAACTGGACTTGATGGTGTATATCTAGAGCAGTTATATGCTTTTGGGGCAATTAATAGAGATCCGCTAGAAAGAACAATCTCGATTGCTTATTTTGCGTTAATTGACATTCACAAATACGAAAAGCAAATAAGTGAAGATTATCATGCGGAATGGGTGCCAGTAAAGCAAGTGCCAGATTTAATATTTGATCATCAGCATATGATTAAAATGGCAAGAGAAAAGCTGCAATATAAAGCTGCCTTACACCCTATCCTATTTGAATTATTACCTGAAAAATTTACTTTACCGCAGCTACAAAGCCTTTACGAAGGCGTGTATGATACTGAATTTGATAAACGCAATTTCAGTAGAAAAGTATTGTCAACCGGACTTTTGGTAAAACAAAAAGAGAAAGAAAAAACTTCTTCAAAAAAAGGTGCTTTTTACTACAAATTGAATAAGCGAAGCTACAAGGCTAATTTTCAAGCATTTTTAAACATTATACCTAATTCGCACAAATTAAAATAAACATCATAAAATCGAAAAAAATTTAAGTTTTATAAACTTAAATTTTTTTTACACTTTTTTTAAGTGTTAATTTGACACCAATAAAATAATTCACAAAAAATGATACCCATGAAAACGGTTGTCATTTGCCATTGAAAAATAGATTCTACATGAAAGACAATTATGTTATTGGTGTTGACTACGGTACCGACAGCGTTCGCTCAATTATTGTAAATGCAGCCAACGGTTTAGAACTTGCTTCTTCCACATTTTATTATCCAAGATGGAAAAAAGGTTTGTATTGTAATGCATCTACTCAACAATTTCGTCAGCATCCTTTAGATTATGTTGAGGGATTAGAATTTACTATTAAAGATTGTATAGCAAAAGCAGGCAGCGATGTTGCAATAAATGTTAGGGCCATTTCTGTTGATACCACAGGCTCAACACCTATTGCACTAAATGAAGCTGGTACACCACTTGCTTTATTACCAGAATTTGCAGAAAACCCGAATGCCATGTTTGTGCTTTGGAAAGACCATACAAGCATTGGCGAAGCAGCAGAAATAAACGAACACGCTACAAAATTTGACACCAACTACTTACAGTTTGTTGGTGGTATTTATAGCAGTGAATGGTTTTGGGCTAAATTATTAAGAACCTTACGTGTAGATGAAAGTGTACGTAAAGCTTGCTACTCATGGGTAGAACATTGCGATTGGATACCTTTTTTACTAACTGGTGGCAACAATATTAAAGACATTAGAATTGGTGTTTGTGCCGCTGGCCATAAGGCCTTATGGAATGATAGTTTTGGTGGCTTACCGCCAAATGACTTCTTTGCTTCGTTAGATCCATTGTTAGATGGCTTCACAGGTAGATTATTTAATAAAACCTACACATCAGATCAAGCAGCGGGAACCATTAGTGCCGAATGGGCAAGTAAACTAGGTTTGCCAAATCATGTAACGATCGGTATTGGTGCGTTTGACTGCCATATGGGTGCAGTTGGTGGCCAAATAGAACCTTACTTTTTAAGTAAAGTAATGGGTACTTC
>JAAFHG010000550.1 GCA_013297585.1 Chitinophagales bacterium | reverse complement strand
CGCCGTTAAGACCTATTCCTAACGCTTGTTGCCATGCACCTGAATTACTTTCGTTATTTATTACCGACCAATTTGCTGGTGTTCCTGTGTTTTCAAAACTCTCAGCGTATGACGTAATAATAGGAGATGTTACAGGTACTACGGTTACATTTCTTGTTTGGGTACTGCTGCCTTGAGCATTTGTTGCTGTTAAAGAAACCGTTACCACACCAGGTGTGTTAAAGGTAATGTTTGTAATTGAGTTTGTTGGAGAAGCTATTACAGCACCACTACCAGCCGCCCATTGTCTGGAAGTTACCGTACCATTGAAAGAAAGATCTTTCATATTAATTGTACCACCCGCACAAGTAATGTACGAACCGTTTGAAGGTAAAAAATCAGCAATGGGTTTGCAAATTCCTGATCCATTTACATCTGTACCAGAAACACCAAGGTTAGCTGGTGTATACAAATTGTTTCTACCACTTACACCAGATTGAAGAGCCGCACGCATGGCGTTTGTTTGGCCTGTAGTAAAATTTTTAGGACAATTAGAATAATCCATAAAATTCTCTACATTTTGATAATAAACAGTTGCGCCAGATGAGCAAAGAATCGCAGGGTTAGTAGAACTAGCTGGACAGGCAGCAAAGTTACCTTTGGTATCAGGTGTGTCGCCAATACCATCAACACCGCATACAAGCCCTGGGTTGTTGGTTGGCCCAAATGTATGATCCAAGTCTAACCAGTGTCCAATTTCATGAGATAGATTACGGGCAGCTAAACCTCCTAAATAACCAAAATTATAAACAATGGCATCTTGAACGGCATTTGTTGCAAAGTTACCTGGTTTAAATGTGTAGCCTACTACTATGCCATTTTGATTTGGTGCCGCAACAATATCTTTTACTACAATAATATTCAAGTATTTATTCGCAGGCCAAACAATGCCATTATACAAAGCGGGGTTTGCTGCACTAGAAGGTGGGTTTCTATCCCAAATAGTTCGGGTATCAAAACGATGTACTATACCATTGGTACAGTTACCATTTGGATCTTTTTTAGCCAATACAAATTGAATGTCAGAATTAATGTATAATGCTTGAAAAGGGGCAAAAATACTTGAAACATCCGATCCAGCTGCGGCAAAATCAGAATTTACCTGAGCCAGTGCAGCCATGCATTGTGCATCACTAACATTTTCTGAACCGCCAGTGTGTAAAATGTGAAATACCACAGGCACAGTTAATAGAGTGGCTGCAGATTTATTTTTATTTTTAGCTAATTCAGCACGCTCATTTTGCAATATGAGTTGATTTTTTTTATACATTTCTGCTGCCGCAGGGTTTTGTGCATGATACGACTCCATTGCTGCATAAGTATCACAGGGTTGAATGGGTTTTGACTCTTGAGAATAGCCAATACTAGAACCTACTAGCAAAGTGCTTAGATAAATTATAGAGAGTTGTTTTTTCATGGTATATTATAGTTGTTTGTTATTATTTAATAGTTGTTTGTTATTATTTATTTTATTTATTGTTTACTTGTGTGTTTAACTGATTAATTGCCATCATGTCTTTCATGGTTTTTTGCATTCCCTCAACACTACCATCTAAAAAAATAACATTTCCTTTTCCTTCTTGTGCAAAGTTTTTAACGGCCTCTGTCCACATACTAAAAAGTATTAACGATGAGTCGAGTTTTGCTTCACTCATTTCTTTTGCAGCACCAGCCATACCTTTTGCCACCTCTTGTCTAAATAAAGCTATACCCTCACCTTTTAAACGCGAGGCATCTTTTTCGGCCTGAGCCGATATTTTTATAAAATTACCTTCAGCTTCAGCGGCTTTGGTGCGAGTAATTAATAATGCTTGCCCTTCATTTTCCGCAGCTGATTTTAAATTATTACTGGCCACTACTTTTGCCATCGAGCGCATTACTTCCTCGTCAAATGTTATATCGTTTAACTGCAAATCTATTAAATGGTAGCCCCAGTTTTCAAGAGTAGAATCCAGCTGATCTTTTACGGCCTCCACAATATCTCTCCTTAAAATTAATACCTCTGATTGCTTTTTAGTGGCTACAAATGCCCTTACCGAACCTTCAACGGAACGAACTAAGGCTTGCATAAAATTACGCTCATCAACAAACTTAAAAGCTACATTTTTAATGGTTTCTTCATCGCTATTTATAACCGAGTACAAAAGCATGGCAGTGAAGTTTACATTGGCCTGGTCAATAGTAACTGCTTGAAAGCCCAATTCCGAACTCCGGTTTTGAACCGAAATTTTTTTAAACACTTTTTCGATAAACGGAATTTTAAAATTTAAACCCGGACGTAAAATACGCCTAAATTTGCCAAAAATTGTGGTAATGGCAATTGTGCCTTGCTGCACTGTTACAAAAGATAACAGCAAGGTTAATAAAATAAGTACAATAACAATAATTAATCCTATTGGAGGCATAAGTTTTTATATTTGTATAAAGATAATGAAAGAAACCTTTATTTCAAAGAGAAATTTACCCATGCGAAATCAACTTTATAAGTGGTTATTTTTTTTCTTTATCTGGTTTATCTGTTCTCAATCATTTGTTTTAGCTCAAGAAGTTAAGCAAACAGAT
>JAAFHG010000622.1 GCA_013297585.1 Chitinophagales bacterium | reverse complement strand
ACTAGATTGTGACCCTACAGTAGTTGGATTTTGTATGTACATTCTTGCTACTAAGAAACCATATCTAATACTTTTCCTACCTTCAGAAGAAACACAGCCAGTATACAAAGTATTAGCACTAAATTTTTTAGACTTTAAGTTTAAAATGCCCCCTGAAACCGAAACCATATCTTTTCGTTTATACAAATGTTGTAAATTGGTTCCAAGTTTACTTGCATCTTTATACTCTTCAATTGCATACCAGTTATTTAGGTTATCAAAATTATCTGTCCAAGACGAGCCCCAAGTATAGCCATAAGGTGCAGCAGGAACAGTTGGTGAACCTGGCAAAGCCATTACAGCAACTTCAGTGGGTGTACTACTCACATTATCAGTTGCAATTTCGTCAGTTGCATATTTTTTGCAACTTACTAATACCATGAACAGGCAAATTGGGGCAATTAATCGTTTTTTCATTTTTTGTGTTTTTAATTTGTATTAAAAAAAATATATAAATTAATTTAGTGTAAATACATTTTCTCTTTTGCGTACCTCAAGCAAAAAATACATTAATGCCTATTGCATTAGTTAAATACAACTAAAACATGTACAGTTTTTTACACGGAAAAGCCTCGCCAGTTGCATCTTGAACGATATGATTAAAGTTTTCCAAAATCGAAAATGGGATATTATTTTAGAAAAAAAGATTGAAAATTGGCTAAAAACAACCTTTGATTTATGCGACCATCTATTTTGACCAGATGACAATAGATGATTACTCTCCCGTGGTTCATTTTCCCGCCATAGAAGTACATAAAATATTTTTCATCCTTGTTATCAACACGTCTACCGATGTTGCATCCAACTTGGCACTAAGTTTATCGTGAACAGAACTTATAATACCTGCTAATTAATCTACAAAATTCTCACCGCTAGGCATACTGCAATTACAGCCTTATACCTTACAACAAGCGCATTATTAGCAGCTAATCCAATAAGAATACATTCTGACTTATTAGACCACCCATTTTGACCTGACAACATCTGTCAGTTGGCTTATTGGCAGTTACATTCGGTTTTTCGAAAATGATTGTCAATGAAAAGGAATACTTTGTACTTATACTTGTGTTATTTGGGGCTGCTTGCACTACCATGCAGTGTATTTTGCCAAGCAACACAAAACACCACTACAGACAATACCCATTTACTTACAAACCCAGATTTTGAAACAGGTAACCTTACTGGTTGGAAACATTGGCGCACAAGACAGGCCACTTTAGTAAAAGAGGCGTATTCTGGTAACTATGCGGTAAAAATTGGACCTGACAAAGCTTTGTGTAATCAAGAAGCCAAAATAAAAGCAAACGCCTTGTATCGGCTTTCTGCTTATGTAAAAACTGAGTCTGGTGCCGAAGAAGTACAACTAATTGTAAGCAACTATGGCGGCGCTGCAAAATCTGTTTCAAGCAGCCTTACCACATACACTAAAATAAGCGTAGACTTTCAAACCGCTTTTAAAATTGATAGTATATTAATTTCCTTTTCACACCCTGGCGGGTCAGGAAGTGCATTTGTAGATCAAGTTGAATTACTGTATTTAGGCGAAGCGCCAAAACCAATACTGCAAGAATTTGTACCGTATCAAAAAAGAGTTCCTAACGTTTCTGGTGGCGTTGCACAGCTAGATAATGAAAAAATAAAATGGTTTCAAAGCGATAAATTTGGCATGTTTATACATTGGGGTGTTTATTCGGCCATGCCAGAAGGTAGCGAATGGGTGCGGCATCAAGAAGCATGGTCAAATGACTATTATATGGGCAGGGCTAGAGATGCTGAAAAAGGTTTTACTGCTGCAAAATTTAACCCAACCGAGTGGGCTGCATTGGCTAAAAAAGCAGGTATGCGATATACGGTTCTTACAGCAAGGCACCATGATGGTTATGCTTTGTTTGAAAGTAATCACCCTTTTAGCTGGACAAGTAAAAAAGACATAGGAAAAGATTTGATAAAAGCATATGCCAATGCTATGAGAACAGCTGGGCTTAAGGTAGGCTTGTATTATTCACCTATCAATTGGCGTTATGTGGGCTTTTATGATCCCTTTGGCAATAATATGTTGCCAAATGTTTGGGGTTATAAAACAGCAGCAAAGTGGCATAAAGAAGATGCCAGAATGATGAAGGAAGAAGTGTATGAGCAAGTAACAAGATTGTTTAAAGATTATGGCAAGCTCAATTATATATTTTGGGATGGCGCTTCTTTAGGGCAGGTAAAAAATAAAGCATTGTCAGACTCATTTTGGGATGCAGGCA
>JAAFHG010000211.1 GCA_013297585.1 Chitinophagales bacterium | reverse complement strand
ATCGGTTGAAGTGGTAGTAATGTAGCGCTGGTAAATATCTTGTGTAAATACGGTTGCTGAGGCATTCATACCAGAACTAATGGTACTCATGGCTGCAGAAAGAATGGCCGAAACTATTAAGCCCACTAAGCCTGTTGGGATTTTTGTTACCATAAAAAATGGCATCACTTTATCGCCATAATCTGCTGGTGCAAGCTTTTGCGCTAGTTCGGTAATTTGTGTAGTACTTGCGCCTGTTGCCAATTTTGTAGCTGCCACTTGCTCTTTAACAGCCATAATCATTTGTGGGTGTACTTGATAATAGGCATACAAAGCTGCGCCAATAATAAAGAACAATAGAGAGGCAGGCACATACAATGCCACACAAAGCCATACAGACTTTGAAGCTTGCGCAGAACTTGTGGCTGTATGGTAGCGCTGCACATAATTTTGATCCATACCAAAATTATTGAGGTTAATAAAGAACCCATAAAACAGCACGATCCAAAAAGTAGATTGTGTAACATCAGGCGACAAACTGCCTAAACTAAATTTATGATCGGCCGTACCAATTTTTATAACGGAAGAAATACCTCCGGGCAAGTCGGCAATAATTAAATACAGAATGAGAAATGCACCTAAAGTTTTAATAATACCTTGTACCACTTCTGTCCAAATAACGGCTTCCATACCGCCTAAAACCGTGTAGATAATGATGCAAACGCCCATTACAATCATGATAGTACTCATTGAATAACCAAGCAATGCTTGCAAGCTTAATGCAATACCAAAAAATATTGACCCCATACGAGCCAGTTGGGTTAACAGAAAGCAAATAACAGCGTACGTTCTTGCCCAAGGGCCAAAGCGTTTTTCAAGATTAGTATAAGCAGATATTTCGCCAGTATTTCTATAAAAAGGCACAAAATATTTTGAAGCCACCCAAGCAGCAAAAGGCATAGACAGGCTAAACACAAAAGCGTTCCAATTAGTGCCAAATGCCTTGCCCGGTACACCTAAAAACGTATTGCTACTTAAAAATGTGGCGTAAATAGATAGGCCAATAGCCCAGCCAGGAATTGAACCTGAGGCATTGGTAAACTGACCAGTGGTTTTATTTTTTTTAGAGAAATAGAAACCTATCACAACCATTGCTAGTAAATACAGAACAATAATTGAGAGGTCTAACAGTGGTAAATTTTGCATTTGGCAAGTCGTCGTATTTGTTGAAGCAATCGTTTAATCGTCTGAAGCTTTTATGCCCGTATCTATTTTAATGCCCGGCCAAACACCATTAATAATAGGTTGTGTTTTTATTTTTGAAGGATCAATAACGACGTGTTTAATCCGTTCTCTGCGCCAAGTGTACACAATGTGAATCAGCCCATCTTTGGTTTGAATAACCGATGGATAAGAATATTGGTTAATGGGCGAATCTTCTAAAATAGCAACTGTAAACCATTGCTTACCATCTTTTGAAATAGCAACGTTTAAAGGCGTTCTTGCGCCTTTGCCTCTTGGTAAATTATCCGCAGGTTTTACGTGATTATACACCAATAATTGCCTACCATCTTGCAATGTAACAGCATCTGTACCTGAATTATTATTAGGCAAATTGGTTGCTGCCATGGCACTCCAAGTCTTGCCACCATCGTTGCTCCAACTTTCGTTAATGGTTCTGTTCATGCTTCTACAAAGCACTTGTAACTTACCGTCTTTGTATTTTAAAATACTTGGCTGAATGGCTGAATACGTTTTACCATCATTAATATCGTCAGATTTTGTCCAAGTTTTACCCCAATCTTTTGTGTATTCAAAATGCACTTTCCAGCCAGTTTTTTCTGTACTAGATGGGCAAATTAAAATCCCATTTATTAATTCAGGCTTGTTTTTTATTGGCCCAAGAATACCATCAGGTAGTTCTTCACGGTTGCCCCAAGTTTGGCCATTGTCTTTACTACGCATCATATAACCTTTCCAGCCAGCAACGTTTGGCCCAATTTTATAAAATAACAACAACTCACCATTAGGTACTTGAAACAAAACAGGATTGTAACAGGCATAACGAGTAGAATCGTTAATGATACCATCAGCTACTTTTTTAGATGCAGACCATTGGTTATTGGCAAAATGAGACGTCCAAATACACACATCTTTATTGCCTTCTTTTGTACCACCAAACCATGCAGCAACCAAGCCTTTTGGTGTTTCTACAATAGTTGAAGCATGACTTTCAGGGTAAGTAGCTCTATCAAAAATGAACACATCTTTTACAATACCTTTTTTAAAATTGTAATTGGATGTAAAATGATAATCACCAGAACCAATTTCATAAACGGCAGTACGGCCATCCATTTTTATGAACTTAATATCATCAATTTTAGTAGTTGATTGGTTATTTTCTAGTACATTTTTTTCAGAAGATGCAGGTATATAAATGGTTGCTCTTGTATTTGCAGGAATAACAATATGCCATGTAAATTGACTAATGCTTTGCTGCCATTCGCTTTTAATAGTACCATACAGTGATTGATAACTAGCATTTGCAAATTTTAACCCATCAATATTTTCTGGCTTCATAATGATTTTCTTAAAAGCCACATTTGTATCATCTGATTTAATACCAGCTACATTTTCATTTAGCCAAATCAATAAATCACCCAACAGCATTACATGATTTTGAGAATTCATTTGTGGATTAGCCGTATTGCCGTTCCACAATTCCCAAATGGTTGTAGCACCATTTTCAACCATATAACCCCAACTTGGGTAAGTTTTGTTACTAGCCAATGTATAAGCAATATCGCTTCGTTGAAACTGCGTTAAGGCTCTCATGAGCCATTGCGTACCAATAACGCCAGTGCTAATATGCATGTGATTATCAATCTTAATTTTATTGTAAACATTGTTAAACACGGCTTCTTTCACACTATCAGTAGCAATGCCAAAATATAAAGGCAATAAGTTGGAAGTGATACTATTGTTGTCATAGCATTTCTTTTGCTTGTTGAAATACTTCTGATTGAATGTATTTTTTATGTTTTCAGATAAAATCCCATATTCATCAACTTCAAAATCTTCACCAGCAATTTTTTGAAATTCACGCATTATTTGTAATAGCTGATAATAGTAAGCTGTGGCAATTAAAGCTCCATCTGTATTCAGTGAAGAATCTTTGGCATGAATGAGTTCTAAACTTTCTGGTGGCACACACCAATCACCATATTTATCTTTAGTAACAATATAGTTTTTCATGTACTTATCCTTCATATAAGTCATCCATTTTTTCATAGAAGGATAATGTTTGATGATGGATTGTTCATCACCAAACTGCTTGTGCAACATATCTGCCACTAAAATATATGTACCTGGCCACGTTACATTATCACTGTAATAATTCCAAAATGCAGGCGCTACATCAGGTATTGCACCTTCAGCAGTTTGTGCTTCTTCAATATCGTTCAACCATTTAGCGTAGAGGTTTTGATTGGCAAACAAAAAGCTTTCGCCATACGCACCTGTGGCTCTATCACCTAGCCACGGCTGACGCTCATTGCGTTGTGGACAATCTATTGGCATGCCTTTATAGTTAGATGCAATGCCCCACCAAGCATTTTTATAAATCTTATTAAGTGTTGTATTGGATGATTGAAACGAGCCAATAGTTGGTAAATCATCATACACCATTTGACCTTCAAAATTATTCAGCGTAAGAATCCCTTTGTAATCACTCACTTCTACATAACGAAAACCATGAAATACAAATGAAGGTTGCCAACCCCTAGCCCCTAAAGGGGTATTAGAAAAAGTGTAAGAATCTGTAACACGTGCATCTCTTAAGTTTGCTACATACAAGTTGCCATTTTTTTCTAGGCTTTCTGCAAAACGCAAGATGATTTTATCGCCTGTTTTGCCTTTTAAGTTTTTAAGTTTTACCCAGCCAGAAAAGTTTTGTCCAAAGTCTAAAATGTATTTACCATTTACTTTTTTAATACTAACCGGCTGAATGATTTTCATCACTTTCATTGGCTCACTCATTTGCGCAACAACTTTGCCTTCTGGTGCTGCAACCAATTCTGGTGTCAACCATTTCCTATCGTTAAAGCCAATATTATTCCAACCTACTTGCTCTTTGGTAGCATCATATTCTTCACCATCATATTCGTTATTGGTTCTTATTGCGCCATCAACATTTAGCTTCCAGCTTTCATCGCTTACAATGGTTTTCTTCTCACCGTTTGAATACTCAATTTCTAATTGCAGCAACATTTTGGGATAGCCAAATGTGTTTATTTTCTTAGGTTTATAATCTTGTCGCATAGTAAAAAAACGACCATTACCTAACACTGTTGCAATCAGGTTATTTCCAGTAATCAATTGCTTGGTTACATCATGGGTATTGTAAAGCACTGACTTTCTGTAATCTTTAGGTGCTGGGGCTAATACTTGATTACCAATTTTTTGTCCATTAATGTACAACTCATACATACCTAAACCAACGATATAAACAGTCGCTTTTTTAATGCCATTATTTGTTGTAAAAGGCTTTCTAAAATAGCGAGCGGATAAACGTGAAAACTGAGTTATGCTATCCCATGCTGATGCTTTGTCGTAGCCAATCCATTTTGCTTGCCACCCGATAGCTATCGGGTCTGTTTTGTTTAGTAACCCAATACTGAATGAAGCCATATTGCTGAAGCTAGACGTACCTTTATTGGTAAATACTTTTACTTTCCAATAGCATTGTGTACGGCTTGGTAATGCCTTGCCAGCATAGCTTACATGAATAGACTTGTTAGAATTTACTTTACCAGAATTCCATAAATCGCCTTCGTTTTTATTTAGTTTTTCTTTAGAAGATGCTACCAATATTTGATAGGCTGTTTGCTGCACATTTCGTTGTGAGGTTGAAATTTGCCAGCTTAATCTTGGTTGTGTAACATCAATACCTTGTGGATTTTCCAGCATTTCGCACCGTAGTTTTTTTACTTGCATTTGTGCAAATGTTAGTTGACCAAACAAGCAAAAAAGTATGACTAGTTTTGTTCTCATTTTATAATTTTTGTTAACCACAACGACATTACGACTTAACGATTCACAACGTTGTATTTCTTTGTGGCTTAAATATTCGCTTCGATAAAAGCTGAATTATATTCTATCAGTAAAAGTGTGCGACGCAACCGAAGTTTTATAGTAGCACTTGCGCTTGTAACCAAATATTACTTACCATTAAAATCAAAATATAAGACCATTTTTAAGGCTCTTGTTTGATCTTTTTCGTAATCATAAAAAATATTCTTCTGCCCCATTGGCCCTGTGGTTTCGTTGCGCTGCGTTTTGGTGCCTATGCTACTTATGCCTTGCATAAACGAAATATCGCCACTTGGAAAAGTTGGTTCGTAATTATGCCATTGGTCAGTTTTCCAGGCAGGTGTAAACAAGCGCAAAAACACATCTTCTGTTTCTGTAACTACTGTAAACTGGTTCTTGGTAGTGAAGAATGTACCTTCATAAAAGTTAGCATAATAGCCTTTAAACTCAGGGTATTTCCAAGGAAATTCACCTGTTTCTGTGCTGTTATAGGCTTTAGACCAAACACCAAATTGCTGGCCTCTCATCCTATTTTTCCAAATCCTGTAAGGTCCAACACCCATATATGTTACAGATTTAATTTCTGCCTCAGGAAAAGAAAAATTTAAGCCAACATAATTGGTAAAATATGCCGAAGGAAAATATTGTACTTGCAGTTTTATCCAACCATTGGGCTGAATTGTCCACTGCAAAGTATTGTAGCTTTCTTTTTTATCGAAAACAGATTCTATTATAAGGTTGCTGTCTTTAAAATAGTATTTGATTTGCTTGAAATTATTGTTTGCTTCTTGAATAATTGGGCCATTGTTAAAAGGCAAATTGCCCTGTGCATTTTTTATACTTATTAGTAACCCACTATTCTTGTTAAAACTGACTTGTAGCAATTTTACAGTCACATTTATTAAGCTATCAACCTCATTTACTTGAATAGCACTTTTAGTTGTCTTATTTTCTATAAATCTATGCTGTGCAACACTTTGAGGGCTTGTAATTGGAAAACTCCATGTAAATAATTCTCTACCAAAAGCATCTTTGGCTGTTACATACAAAACATCAAAAGTGTTCCAATTTTTGGGTAATGCCAATTGTAAAAAGCCTTTAGCATTTGGCAAAATATTAGGTGAAACTATATTCTTTTTAATCGATGATTGATTGCTCAAATTTTTGAGTTCAAAAGAGAATTTACATTGATTAGTATTGGTAAAATGATAACGGTTTTCAATGTTGAGTTTGCCATCAAATACACTAGTAATTTGCGTAGGCTCAAAGTAAATAGGCGACCAAATTTCTTTAATAGCATAATAGCTGCCTTCTTTTTCATGATGTGGGCCAAGTATGCCATCTGCAGCTCTATGCTTATCTGTATCTAAGCTATCGTGTAAATCTTTTCTTACTACGGCATTGTCTGCAAAATCCCACAGAAAGCCACCTGCATTTAAAGAATTGTGCCACATTTTTTCCCAATAATCCTCTAAACCTGCACCATGACCACCATCAAATTGCCCATGCAAAAACTCAGTAGGCATTACAATGTCACGGCCATTTTCATAATTACCTATACCATAATTATATTCACGATAATGCTGTGTATCAAAGC
>JAAFHG010000503.1 GCA_013297585.1 Chitinophagales bacterium | reverse complement strand
CTTTATTTGCATAATATTTTTTGTTGATATTACTTCCTGCGGTAATAGAGATAACTTCTCTTATTGTATCAAAATCAAGGTTAGTAATCAAAAGCGTGTATTCACCTGCCGGTATTCGGTTAATATTAAAATAGCCATTTAAGTCAGTATTGGCTCCAATGGAAGTACCTTTAAAATATACGTTACTAAATGGTACTGGCTCCCCATTGGATTTATCGTAAACAAAACCTTTCACAGAACCCGTATTTTGAGCTTGCAGGGAGTATGTAATACAAATTAGTGTAAAAAATAGTGTAAAAGATAAAATATGCTTCATTAAGCTAAATATTTTTATGCAATCGTAAATGTATGTAATAAACGTTAAGCACAAGATAATTTTTGTTTAAGCGGTTAAAACAAAATTTTAAGTGGTTGTAATTTTAAGGTAAACGAATTGTAGTTTTTAGACTTATTTGTGTTTTTTTGCAACTTTTAAACATAAAATGACGTATATTTACCTAGTTTTTTATAAACGTTGTAACCATGAAAAAAGTTTTTACTTTGTTGTTTGTTTTATTTACTGGTATTGCGCTAAGCCAATCTAGCATTTTTACCGAAAATTTTAATGCTGTTACTACACCTGCTCTTCCTGCGGGTTGGACAGAGGGAAATAATGGCGATTGGCTAACCGATGATGGAACAACGGTACCTACTTGCACAATTGTTGGTTCTAGCGGAGGCAATATGGCAGCAGCACAAAATGCGGTAAATAGCGATGAGTTTATTCAATCAACTTCTTTTTCAACGGTTGGTTTTACCAATATTTTTATAAATTGGAACCAGTATAATTCCTTGTCTGTACCCAGCATGACGATAGAGTGGAGTTTGAATAACATAATATGGACCCCGGTTTCTTTTACAAACAGTGTGGTAATTGGTGATTGGTTTAGTAATACAGCTACTTTACAGGCTGGTGCCTCTCAAAATTCAGTTGTGTATGTTCGTTTTTTATACTCGGCAGATGCATCAGGCGAATTTATTGCTTTGGATGATATTGAAGTGATGGGAGACCCTACCCCAACCTATGTATGGAATGGCGGCCCAGTACATCAGCTTTCCTCTTGGGACTTAAATACTGTTGGAAGTGGTACGAATGCCATTTCTTTTACAGCAAATTTTCAAACATTTAATATGACAAGCCTCACTAGCCCAATTAACGTTAGTTTAACTGCAAATTGGACTTTAGGTGGTACAACCAGTAAACTAATTATTGGTAACGGCACAACTTCCGATGTAAATTTTCGCATTTTATCTGGTAGTACTTTTGCATTAGGTGTTGCCCTTTTAGAGGTAAGTAGCAATTCTTCGTTAACACTTTCCGACGCATCAATTCCTGCAGCTAACTCATTAAGCTTAAACCCAAACAGTACAGTGGAGTATGCACAAACTTCTAGCGTAAATATTGCTCCGGCTGTTTATTCAAACTTAGTTATTTCAGGAACTAACATTACACACAATGCTTCTAACTTAACGGTAAATAACTTATTTATACTTAATTCAGATTTAATTATGTCTAACAGTGCATTTGCTACATTATTTATTAACGGAACTGTTTCGGGATTAGGTTTGCTTAGAACCAGAACAAATTCTAACTTAAGTATTGGTGGTAGCGGATCGCTTGGAACTCTATCTTTTGGCAATGGTGGAAGTAATTTAACAGTTCGGAATCTTACTATTAACAGGAGTTCGGGTAGTTTTACGTTAGGCACAAATCTAACTGCTAATGCGATTACAACTTGGTCTAATAGTGCAATTCATCTAAATGGAAGGGCGTTAACATTAAACGGTGCTATTACATTTCCTGCAACTGCTTCAGCTGGCGAACTTTTTGGTTCTGCCACATCCACATTTGCTATAGGCGGTTCGAGTGTTGGGGTAATTACTGGTAGTTTGTTTATTAATCAAGTTTCCCCTCTTACCAAAATTTTAGGTGGTTTAACTATGAATAGATTAAACAGGACATTGATTTTAACCAATGATTTGGTTGTTTCTACTACTGCATCGCTTACTAATGGAAGTGTAGACCTTAATGGCAATATGCTTACATTAAGTGGAAACATTGTGCTACCTGCTTCTGCAACATTCAGTCTTACCGGTTCTTCAACCTCTAGTCTTACGATTGATGGTGCTGGTTCCATTACTAATAATTTATTTTTGAATCAGGCGACTTCTACCTCAAGATTGCTTGATGAATTTGTAATGAATAGATCTGGACAAACCGTTACGATTGGAAATACACTTGAAAGTTTTGGAACGGTATTTCCTACTGCAGGTACAATTGCGTCGGGCGGTAATTTATCTTTGCGATCGAATGCTACCAATAAAGGACGAATAGCTACTATTACAGGTTTAATTACTGGAAATATAAAGGTGCAAACGTTTGCATTAGGCGGAACAACAGACTGGTCTGTTTTAGGGCCAAGTGGGGTGAGTGGATTAACTGTTGCCGATTGGGAAGGCCAAATACCAATGAGTTGCTCATTATGCCCAAATAGCGAAAATTCTGCTGGAGGTTACTTTGTATCTATACAAGGTTGGGATGAAACAGCTGTTGCATCGAGTACTCTTGCTTACCCAGAATTAAATTATAATAGTGCATTAACAGTTGGTAAAGGTTATTGGACGTATTTAGGAACTGGAATAGGCAGTACTTCCGACATTACTTGGACTGTAACTGGCCCAGCTGTTCAAGGTAATGTAACCATACCACTAACAAATTCAGGAGCTGCTAATGGCGATGGGTTTAACTTAATTTCTAACCCTTATGCTTCGCCAATTTCGTGGGCAAGTTTGTTATTAAGTGCTACTGGGTCGGTAAATAATGCCATTTATGCTTATAATGCCGATTTGGGTACTACCG
>JAAFHG010000193.1 GCA_013297585.1 Chitinophagales bacterium | reverse complement strand
GAGATAAACAGCGATGAAACAATACCTACCACATCCATACCAATGCTCACCCAAAACAATTGCTTGGTTGGTTGCATCGGTTTTTCTATACCGCCAATGCTGCCCTCATCTCTATCCATATAGCTGTTGTAGCCATTGCTAGCAGGGTAAAGTAGTAGGTGCAATAAGCCAAAAATAAGTGCTGCTTTGTACCAATTAATATGCGGTACAAACGATAGTGCAAACCAATACACTGGCATTAAAAAGTAAGAAAATGGCAAGCGCAATAGTTGCACCGTAGACTTATGAAGCATACCGAAAATTAAGTGTATTTATGGTATGGGTACAAAAATGTTTAACGGCTTGCACTTATATCTTTAGATAGGTGTATTGCTTTTGATATTGCCAAAGGATACACAGATACACATAGGTAGTGGTTTTAGGTTACAAAATCTTAAATATTTAGCCTAATATATTCTTCAATCAGCTAATAATTCACTTGTTTTAGTGAGATTTACAAATTAATCATAAAATTAACATTATTTTTTCTGCGCCATCACATTTAGGGTTACTACTAAATTATCTGACAATACTAAACTACTGCCTCCAACCTCAAAGTCTCGCCTATTTAAATCTACTTTTCCTGTAAACTGCATGCCATTGGTATTGGGTATAGCTGTAAAGATAAATACCACTGTTTTACTTTTATTTTTAATGGTAAACTTGCCAGTTACTTTATAGGTATTTGCAGCCGCCTCTTTTTCTATTTTGTCAGATACAAACGCAATAGTTGGGTATTTTACTACGTCAAAATATGAATCTTTTTTTAAATGCTTATCTCTTGCACCGTTTTTTGTATCAATTGAAGCGGCACTTATGGTTACATTAAAAGAAGATACATTTAAACGATTAGCATCAAAAACAATGTTGCCCTGTAAATTTTTAAAACTACCATTAACCGCAAACCCTAAGTTTTTTATTGTAAAAGTTATGTTAGAGCCTGCATCTGTAGCAGTATAGTTTTGAGCATTTGCGCTATTATGTAGCGATGCACTTAGCAAAATGGGTAGTAACAGTTTTAAAATATTCATATTTAATTAATTAATAATTAATTTCTATTTTTTAAATGGGCTAAATTTTATACCAAGCATCAGTTGGCTAGCTTTGTGTCTAAAGCGATCATTTTTATCTGTGCTGTTAGGTATTTGTTGAATTTTGGTATCTGTGGTGTATTCACTAAAAATAAAAGTATACCCTAATTGTACAGTTAGTTTTTTGTTTACTAAATAGCCAATATACCATTCTGAGTTAAGCGAACCCAAGTCACTATCGCTAATTAATAATGCATTAAACGCAGTTGGTTTGGCAGCTACAGTTTGCCCATTGTAAGTAGCGTTTTGCTTGCCACCGAAAGAAAAACCAATAGCATCTATATTAACACCAAGCTCTAACTTATTTTTAAAAGCGGGCAACAAATAATTTAAGTAAATACCAGCATTTAAAGAATTCGTTTGAGCTTTATTAAAACGAACGGTATCGATATTAGCATTAATATCTTCGGCAAATAATGCTGCAAAACTTGCTTTACCGCTAGTATACTTTGCCGGGGCTGTTCTATAATCTAAATCAGAACCAAAAAAACTGCTAAATCTAACACCATAACCGAGTTTAAAACGCTTGTTTTTGCCAATTGGGTACGTGTGAGACCACGCAAAAGCAGTAGAAAAACTGCCTGAACCAACATTAACTGATGCACGATAGCTATTACCTTCTTTAGTAGAAACATTTTGTGCAAAGGAACTTGTACTGACAAAAAGAAAGCAAAACAAGAATGGAGTAACTAAAAAATTCATAATAAAAATAATAAAAGGATGATTAAAAAATTTATTGAGTTGTTACATAGATTATAACAACTGTAAGTATTTTAATACGGTTAGTTTTTAAAATACTTACAATGGTAAATAAATATTTACCATTGTAAGGGGGCTTCATAGGAAAATTGGAGTGATCTAAATTGCAACAAACAAATTAGTATATGTAGCAATTTGTTTTTCATAGGGGGTATTGGATTAGTTTAAAGGTGCAGCACCAAAATTTACTTCGGCTGTTTCGCAGTAAAACACAACAAATGAAAAGCCAGTAAATAAGTTGGTACCATTAAGTACAATAAATTGCTCGCCTGCTTTATTTACAAACCCTACTGCACGTACGTTGGTGGCGGTTGTACCACCTGCTCTTTGGGTTTTAATTTCAGCATTCGTTTTTGCAAAATAAACTGCAACAGTACCTGTACTAAAACCTGATGTGAAATTGCTGCTAAGTTTTAAAAATTGTGTGCCTTTAGAGTCTTGAATAACAGTTAATGTGCCAGTTGTAGGTGGTGTACCAGGTGCATTTTGTTGTGTAATGGTACCTGTTTTTAAAACTGTTGTTTCGCCAATAGGTACATTAGAAAATTCTGTTACTGTTTCTGTTTTCGTGCAACTGCTTAAAAGTAATACGGCTGATGCAAAAAGTGTGCTTGTGAACTTTGTAATTGTTGTCATGGTTTACTTGTTTTTAAATTATAATTGTGTTGATAAGCCTAATGTGGTAGATAAAAAACCTATGGGTGTAATATTGGCAACAGGTACAAAATCTGTATTTACCTGAAAAAATACACCTAGTTTCTTCTCTTTTTTTGTGTATTTCAGCCCAATAAATGGCGATATAACACCGTAATTTTTTGTACGTTTTTGTTTAACAATGGCATTATTACCCAAATCAAGTGTTGTATTGTCAACATATAAATTGTAGCCAATACCTATGCCTGTATAGGGTTGTATCGCTTTTTTGTTTAAATAGTATGTGTAATGAAAGCTTGCAGCAGAATACGTTATATCAACTGAGGGTGTAGGGTTAAACGAAAAGCGTGAAATATTGATACCTGCACTTAAATTTTTTGTAATAAATTTTTCAGCAGAAACTCTAAAACCACTGCCTAGCGTTTGGTTATTTAAAGTTTCGTTCCATCTATTAGCAATGCTACCACCCACTTTAAAAATAGTTTGGGCATTAATATTTGTAGATGCAGCTAGTATCAATAAAAAGACAATCTTTTTCAATGTATGAAATTTTAGTTATTTATTAAATTTTAGGCAATAGATGTACAATTAGCCTTTTTTGCTATCAATATGAAACAATAATTAATTGTGTTATCGGTTACTAGAGAAACCAATACGTAACCCTGCAGTAGTTACTGGCAATGCACCAATGCCTATACCACTTAGCGGTACTTGTAGGTATGGTTCAACTCGTATATTTAGTTTTTTAGAAATTTTATTTTCATACCCAAACCCTACTTGTAATGCCCCTAATATTTTGTATTCTTTTTCCTTGTACGTCGCTTCAACATTTATTGGCGTGCCACCGTTAATACTTGCAAAGTAGTTGTTATGCTCACCTAGCGTAATGTAAGTTGCTATACCAGCATTTGTATAAAAGTTCCCTTTACTACTTCTTTTATTGTTGATATTGAATTTTACTGTTAATGGTACTTCTAGTAGTGTGCAATTACCATCTAGGCTTTTTACTTTAAAGCCAGCTGGCATACTTGAAGCTGCTTTGGCTTTGTTAAAATACTGGCCATCAGTGTAGTAGCTTTTGTTCGCTAGAAAAATGCCTGATTCTATAGCCCAATTTTTATTAAATGCCTTACCTACAATAACCCCAATATTGTAACCAGGTTTTGTAAAGCCTTGGCTTTTAATTTGGTTAAAAGAAATGCCCGATTGCAAGCCTATGTAAAACTTATTACTAGTTTTTTTCACTTCGGTTTTTGCAGCAACATTTTTATTTTCAATACTAATTTCCTCGTTAAGTGTTAGCGCATTTGGTACAGCCGTGTCTGTTTTATTTGTAATAATAGTGGTTAACTTATTTTTTTCTACAGCATTATTACTATTAGTATCAATAGTTGGTACTAATGGTATATTAGGTGTTGATTGATTATTTTGTGAATAATCACTTGTGATTAGTTTATTATTTTTATCAAACAATGTTAAGCGTGATGCAGAAAGGTAATCTGTAACCTCTTGTTCAAAGGCGGCATTGTTAATTACTTTAGAACTATTGCGAGGCTTAAAACTAGTTGTAGCAAGTTTAGTAGCTTCATTTTTTACAATACTAGAAATGTTGTTTGATAGTATGGTTTTATTAGCCGTAACCATCAGTTTACTATCCTTTAGCTCAATAGCTAGCACATTTAACGCACTTACTAATGCTATTACTAATCCTGTTTTTAACCAATTAAAGCTGCTAGTTGTGTTTGTGTCGTTATCTATTAATTGAGACGCAATAGTATCCCAATCATCAGGCATTTTTACAGAATAGCCTTCAGCTGCTTTAATAAATAAGTCGTCTATATCGTTATCTAAATGCTGCATACTTGCACCTCCTCTAATTTCTTAATACTTAACTTTAATAAATCTCTTGCTCTTGAAAGATTTGATTTTGATGCCCCTACTGAAATGTTTAATGTGTCACTAATATCTGCGTGTGTGTAACCCTCAAGTACATACAAATTGAATACAATTCTATACATGGGTGGCAGGTGCTTTATTAGTGTAATTAAATCTTTAAAATGTAATAATTCCTCAGCGTTTTCATTGGTGTCTTTTATATCCCAATCACCATCCGGTATACCACCAATTTCGCTTATCATACCACTTTTTCTTAAAGCGTCTATGGCTGTGTTGGCAATTATTTTTTTAAACCACCCAAGCAGTATCTTTTCATTATCTACCTCATGTATGGTAAATACAATGCTTGATAAATTTTTAAAAAGCTTTACAAAAGCATCGTTTACAATATCTACAGCACCATCATATCTATAGATATATCTAAAAGCTATTTTTAACGCAAAGCCCTTATACCTATCATAAATTGCTTTTTGATACTTTGGGTCTTTTAGTAAGCAGCCTTGTAATATGGTTGAAAAATTATCCAAAAGCAATAGTTAGTTTATTTTAGTTCTGCCGTGCCAAATGTTCTACTAAATTGTTTACAGTATATTATCACGTATTTGTATTCTGCAACATTAAATTGGGTTGTTAAAGTGTATACTTGATTACCATTGGTTGATTTTAATCGTCCTAAATCTACAATAGCATTTGGTGTAATTTGTTTAGAAATATACACATATAAATCGGGGCCATTTGTAGAAGAAAAATTTTCTAACGACAGTGAATAGATACTATCCTTTAAAAGTATTGAAGATTTTCCGCTAACTGTATAACCTGATGAACTAATAAACGATCCCGTTTTTATAAGTTTTGCACTTACGGTATCTACCGTTTCTTTTAAAGTTTCGGTGCTGGTACCGTTATTTTTGGTGCAACTGCTTAGCCATATTGCCCCAAGTAACACTAAGATTATTGAAAATTTCATGTCTCTGTTTTTATGTTATATTAGTGCATACGCAAGTTCTAAAAAAAGGTTGCGTGAACTTTTTATTAATTTTTGCTTTAGAAAAATATTACCACAAATACCATCCAAAAACAAAAAAAGTAGCAAGACAATTTCGTTAGTCCCAATTTGCAAATCTCAAACAACTTGAAAACAGCCGTGGTTCGTATCCTCGCCATAGGTATACGAAATATGAACAGGCAACTTGATACAACAAAAGTGGTTGTGTACATAACCACATTTGTTGCAGACATACTATCGGCTTACAAAATAATAAATCACCTAAATGGCTTTAAAATACCCAAACTAAAATTTGGCAATGAACTAGAAAATGAAATTGTAAAGGAACTTACAAGAATGTGTGGTGGAAATCCCTAAAAAACTAAATGAAGTTTCATTGTGAAACACCTAATAAATATCTTTTGTACACCAATGATGAGGATACGAACCAAGGCTGCGGTCTAATACAGGTGGCTTCATGCCTCGCCAAGACGTTGCAAATTATTTACCAGTAGAAGTGTTAATCATACTTTTATATTATTATATATATATTAGCAATGTTTGTGAATAGTGAATTCAACTTTGCAATTTTTTGTACTAATATACATAGGCTAGTGATTTAAAATAGAAGCTTTATCAGTATTGTATTTTGAATTTAAAAACTAATTTCTTTTGATAGTACATAGTTTTTTACCGAATGCATCTATTTATAAATTGGTTCATTTAGTGTAATTTCTAGTATGGTAGTCGCAGGGTTTAAAGTATAATCTACGTTGCTTATGGTAATACTGTTATCGTTGTTTTTTACCCAATTAAGCAGTTTGCCGTTGTATATATTGGTTACTTTCACTACGTGCTTATTACCTATTGATTGAGTTGTAAACACATTGGATGCAAAATCACGATAGCCATCATAGATATGACAGTAAATTTTATTTTCTCGATAAGTAAAACCATATTCACCAAACAGCGGTTGCCAAGGCCCACCGTTAGTATTATAAATGGCACTGCCTACTTTATGTAACCAATTGCCTATTTTTATCAGCACTTCTTGTTGGTTCTGTGGAATAACACCTTCTCTATCTGGCGATACATTTAAAAGTAAATTCTGATTTCTAACGACACAGTTTGATAAAAACATGGCAATTTCTTCAAAGCTGTACACTTTAGAATTTGGTTTGTAGCCCCAACCGCCTCTTTGTAAGCTGACACATTTTTCAGCAACAGTTGTATTACTAATTTTACCAGAAGAGTAAGAACCACCTTCTTCTATATGAACATCACCTACCCACCCAAAGCGTTCATTTACAAGCATTTCAGGTTGAAATTTTCTTGCCATTCCTAAAACTCCCAATGCCTTACCTGTTGAATCTTCTCTTGTAATATATTTTTCATTTACTGGCCATACGTTTGCTGGGTTTTGATACCTGCCTGCATCCCAAAATGAGTCTGACAATG
>JAAFHG010000574.1 GCA_013297585.1 Chitinophagales bacterium | reverse complement strand
CTATTGACTATTGACTATTGACTATTGACTATTGACTATTGACTATTGACTATTGACTATTGACTATTGACTATTGACTATTGACTATTGACTATTGACTATTGACTATTGACTATTGACTATTGACCAATGCATATTCCTTTTGTAGATATCCAACAACAATACCAAAACATTAAGCAAGAAATAGATGCTGCGATAGCTTCTGTAATTGCTGAAACTGCGTTCATTGGTGGTAAATATGTGCAAGAATTTGAGCAAACTTTTGCCAAGTTACATGGTGTAAAACATTGTATTAGCTGCGCAAATGGTACTGATGCCTTGTATATAATTATGAAGATGCTTTGCATTGGTCATGGTGACGAAGTAATTACAGTAGCCAATAGTTGGATAAGTAGCAGCGAAACCATTTCTCAAACCGGCGCAACACCTGTATTTATTGATTGCGACGCCAATTATTATTCTATAAACGAGAACTTAATAGAAGCAAAAATTACTATAAAAACTAAAGCCATTTTACCTGTTCATTTGCAAGGGCAAATGTGCAATATGGATGTAATAATTGCTTTGGCTAAAAAGCACCAATTGCATATAGTTGAAGATTGTGCGCAGTCGCATTTGTCAGAATATGGTGGGCAACTTGCAGGTACTTTTGGTATAGCATCTGCATTTAGTTTTTACCCCGGAAAAAATTTAGGTGCTTATGGCGACGCAGGTTGCATACTTACAAACGATGATGCGCTTGCTGAAAAATGTAGAATGTATGCTAGGCATGGCGCATTAATAAAACATCAACACAAAATTGAAGGCATTAATTCTCGTATGGATGGCTTGCAAGCCGCTATTTTATTGGCCAAATTACCACATTTAAGTAAATGGACTGAGCAACGAATTGCCAATGCTGAGTACTATTCACAAGCCCTTTCTGGTATTAAGGAAATTGTTATGCCAGTTGTAAGACCAAACACCAAACATACGTTTCATCTCTATGTTACTCGCTGCAAGCAACGCGATGCACTTAAGGCTTATTTAAAAGATAAAGGCGTTGAAACAGCTATTCACTATCCAACACCTTTGGCATTATTGCCTGCTTATCAATACTTGCAATACCAACCTACAGACATATCTATTTGCAACCAATACCAACATCAAATTCTGTCTTTGCCTATTTATCCAGAATTAACTAATGAACAAATGGATTATATAGCTGCTACAATAAAAACTTTTTACGAATAATAGTGCAAGTTCACTATTCAATATCTAACAACACCTTTTTCACGTCTTTATACCAAGGTGCCCAAGGAATAAAATGTGAGGCATTTTTTAAAATAGTCGTTTTTACAAATGGTGCATGTGTTAGTTTGCTTGTTGCGTAGTTAACATTAGCCACAGGTACAAAACTATCTTTATCGCCATGAATAATCCATACTGGGCAAGTAATGCTGGCAAATTGATTGGCTAATGGTATTAGGTCGGTTTTTAAATACCAAAGTTCTTCATTGCTTGGCTTAAAAGCCCCTGGTAATAAAATTTGTAGCGATGAATTTAGTAAAAAACCACGCCATTTTTCTTTAGGTTCAAGAGCAGTATCTACCGCAGCGGCTAGCAATACCATACCAGAAAATATGTTGGGGTTATCTGCCACCAATTTTACGGCTAGCGGCCCACCAAGCGAATGACCCACAACATAAATAGGATGGTCATTTTTTAGCCGCTGTATTAGCGGGCTAATGATATTAGATTGTTCTTGTAAGTTTTTAGCATTTCCAAATTCGCTGTAGCCAAAGCCAGGTCTATCTATGGCTACCATTCTAAACTTTTTTAGTAAATCGGTATCTTGTAAATAGGTTTTAAAAGCATCCCAACTGCCCGGCGAGCCATGCACAAAAAATAAGGTAGGCAATGTATCGCTGCCAGTTTGTGCATAGTGTAACGCAAAGCCTTTGTTTGAGAAAGTGTGCAGTTGTAATGTAACATTTGCGGCTTCAAACTCTGCTTTTGCTTTGTTATCGCTAATGCGCATTTTCATACAGCTTTGGGCAAATATTAGCCATGCTACAATAAATATAGAAATACCTGATATTGATTTTTTTAGAAGCCGCATTGATTGTTTTTTATAATGATGATATTGCAATAATACAAACGTATGTTACGTGTTTATGGTTCTATTTTTAAGGAATCTATTGTGCGTTAGAAATAGTAGGAACAAACTTTCAACAGAATGATGTCACCAATACTTGGAACAAAAGCGCCATCAACTATACGGTTAACAATTTAAGTTATGATGCCAATGGCAATATACTCACCATGGCGCATAATGGCTGGAAAGTAGGTGGTAGTAGCTTAATAGATGACCTACATTATACGTATCAAGCAAGCAGTAATAAGCTGCAAAATGTAGTAGATTTTGTAAATGATGCAACCACTAGTTTGGGTGATTTTAAAACAAATGCTACCCAC
>JAAFHG010000108.1 GCA_013297585.1 Chitinophagales bacterium | reverse complement strand
CACTTTGCGCATAATCCTATCGCTTAAAAAGCTAATGCGAGCCATGTAGCCTGTATCTTCTAGCAAGGTAATCAGCCCAAACAAAATCATGATTTGCGGTACAAAAATGACGATGCCACCCAAACCAGCTACAAATCCATTTACCAATAAATCGCTCCACCACGCTTGTGGTAAATTACTATTAAGCCAAGCACTTATTTGCTGAAACGTCCACTCTATACCATCCATTGGAAATTGCGCAAGCCAAAAAATACTTTGAAACAACAAAAACAAAACCGATAATAAAATAACGTAGCCCCATGTACGATGTAATAAGATATTGTCTAGCCTTTCTGTAAATAGCTTTTTTTCTAAAGGGTCTGGCTCTATTACATTTTGCTGCATAATTACTTTTATGCGCTGGTAACGCTGCATAATTTCTTCTGCTTGCGTTTTTGTAGGATTGAATTTATGCTCAATTTCAATCTGCTCTATACCATGTTGTAATTGATCAGTTATTGGAAAACTTTCGTGATTAATAAGATAATGAATAGCCGCATAATCACTTAATTGTGGCTGTATTTTTTGCAATGCATCAATAGACGAAGTGGCAAGTTGTTTATTATTTATAAAATCTCTCGGCTGAATTTTATTGGTAGATTTTCCCACTAAACTCAACGCTTTTTTCAGCTCGTTTAAGCCTTTGTTTTTTCTTGGGTTTACGAGTACAATCGGTACGCCTAATTCTGTTTCTAAGCCCGAAACATTAATTTGAATATTCTTTTTTTCGGCCAAATCGTTCATGGTTAAAGCCACTACAATGGGTAGCTTTAAGTCTATCATTTGGCTACAAAACAATAAATTACGCTTTAAATTACTGGCATCTGCTACTAGTAACACCACATTGGGTTTTACTTCATCAGCATCCATCAATACTTTGTAGCTTACCCATTCATCGGCCCTACGTGGGTACAAACTATAAGTACCGGGTAAATCTATCAGCTCTGCTTGTGTACCATCTTCTAGCGTAGTAAAGCCTGTTTTTTTATCAACCGTAACACCTGGAAAATTGCCTACTTTTTGATTTAAGCCTGTTAATGCATTGAATAACGACGTTTTGCCGCTATTGGGGTTACCTACTAATGCGATATGTAGTTGCTGTTGCGCCAAAATATGAGTGTGCGAAATTACTGGGCTGCAAAAGTAGGGGCTTACGAAATGTGAAAGAGAAAATGCCGCATTGGGAAAAAGATAGGAACACTGATGACGCTGATTGAACGGATGAAAGCTGATTTTGTCTACTTCACAACAAATAAAGTTTACTTATTTATCTGTGTATATCGGTTTTATCCGTGTCATCAGTGTTCCTATCAATCTGCAACATATTTTTACAACCAATTATTGGCTATGGCTACTACTCTTTGCTTCGACTTTGGTAACACACGTTTAAAATGTGCTGTATTTGTAAATGGGCAAATGCAGCAATTACTAGTTTTAGAAGATGATACTACAGAAACAGTTTCACAACTAGTAGAACAATATCAACCAAACAAAAGTATTTTATCGTCTGTTGTTAATCATAATACAGCTATAGAAGAATTATTAGCTAGTAAAACAAATTTTCACAAGCTAAATCACACAAGTAAATTACCCATAACCACACCTGTGGGCAAGCCTGAAACCATTGGTGCCGATAGATTGGCACTTTGTGCGGCGGCGGTTCATTTGTTTCCTAATAGTCATAACCTAACCATTGGTTTGGGTAGTTGTATTACCTACAATTTTACTAATTACCAACACCAGTTTTTAGGTGGTAGCATTTCACCAGGTATGCATATGCGTTTTAAAGCTATGCACGAGCAAACGGCTTTATTGCCTTTGGTAAAGGCTGACCATAATTTTCCATTAGTTGGTTACGATACCAAAACCAATCTGCAAAGCGGGGTTATTTTAGGCATGGCCAAAGAAATTGATGGCATTATTGAAGCTTATCAAGAAAAATACAACCATCTTAACGTACAATTAACCGGTGGCGACATGGACTTTTTTATTCCGCACCTTAAAAGCAAGATATTTGCTAATGCTGACTTGTTATATACAGGTCTCTATGCTATTTGCGAAGCGAATTAGTGAAATGTGAAAATAGAGAGTTAGCTAAAAACGTAAATCGCAATAAATCCCGATAGCTATCGGGACGTGCAATTGGCTTTAAATTCGTGTAATAAAATGAAAAAATATTTACTTTATTTTATATCTTTCTGTGGTTTGCTACTGTCTTGTGAAAATGATGTGCAAGAGGTGAAAGATTTGGGAAAGCGCAATCCTGGTATAGAAGAAGGTAAAAACATAGAAAGCTTTTTAAGCAATGATGGTAAAGTAAAGGCAAAGCTTGTTGCGCCCGTTTTATTTAGATACACCAACGATAGCGGTAAAATAGAATTTCCTAAAAGCTTACATGTAGATTTTTACGACACATTGGCTACTGTTGAAAGCCAACTAAATGCTAAATATGGCAAATATTTAGAGAATGATAATAAGGTATTTTTAAAAGATAGTGTGATAGTTTTTAACCGTAATAGAGACACACTTTGGTGCGATGAATTGTGGTGGGACCAATTAACAGGCACTTTTTTCACAGATAAACCTGCTACTATTTACAAATATGGTCAGCAAAAAATTAAAGGCCAAATGGGGCTTGTAGCCGACCAAAACTTTAAATGGTTTACACTAAATAAAGTAGGTAGGGTAAATACAGGAACGGATAATTTTATAAATGTACCTGATAGTAGTTACTAGGTTTTTACCACAGAGCAAAGAAGCAACAGGGGGTATTCTATAATTCTTCTTTACTTCTTTGCCCTGTGTTTCTATATTCTAAAAAGTGATTCCTAATTTCTTCTGCATCTTTTTAAAATAAGGACAAATTTCTGTTAAGCCACACTTTTCACATTTAGGGTTGCGAGCTATGCAAGTGTATCTACCATGTAGTATTAACCAATGATGTGCTTTATGTACTAATTCTGTTGGTATGTATTTTATCAGTTGTTTTTCTGTGGCTAATGGTGTGGTTGCTTTGGTTGTTAAGCCAAGCCTTGCACTTACTCTAAACACATGTGTATCTACTGCCATGTTTGGTTGTGCATCTATTACACTCGTTACCACATTAGCTGTTTTTCTCCCCACACCTGGTAGCTGTATCAGTTCATCCACAGTCATGGGCACTTCACCATTAAACTTATCTAACAGCATATTGGCCATGCCAATTAAATGCTTCGTTTTATTATTTGGGTACGAAATACTCCTTATTAGTGGAAAAAGCTCGTCAAAAGTAGCTTTAGACAATTCAACAGGTGTAGGATATTGCTTAAAAATAGCTGGTGTAGTAAGATTTACACGCACATCGGTACATTGTGCAGATAAGATAACCGCTACTAGTAATTGATACGGATTATCGTAAAGAAGTTCTGTTTCAGGGTTTGAAATTGCGGTTTCAAAATAATCTAGTACGGTTTGGTAGCGTTGCTTTTTCGTCATAATAAAATGATTGCCACAAAGGCACAGAAAACAGAATTAATAAAAATTTAATTTGTTCGCAAATTCCAAATAGCTTAGCACATGCTATACAAACGTTTAAACTATTAAACCCCCGAACTGTAAACTTTCTAAATCGTCATCATTTCTTTTTCTTTCGCTGCTAAATGTTTTTCTACTAAAACAATATGCTTATCTGTAAGGTCTTGTGTTGCTTTTTCTGCATCTTTTGCTGCGTCTTCGCTTAGGCCTTCTTTTTGTAATTTCTTAAATTGCTCAATGGCGTCTCTACGAATATTTCTGATGGCAACTTTGGCTTGTTCGCCTTCTGCGGTTGCTTTTTTAAATAATTCACGCCTTCTTTCTTCGGTCAATGGTGGCATAAACAAACGAATTTGTACACCGTCATTTTGTGGCGTTACACCAATATTTGCACCCATAATTGCTCTATCTATTTTAGGCAACATGGCTTTTTCCCAAGGCTGTATGGTTAATGTTCTCGCATCTTGCACGGTAACATTTGCCACTTGATTAATAAGCGTTGGTGCACCATAATACTCAACAGTAATACCATCTAACATAGTAGGCGATACTTTGCCTGCACGCACTTTTACCAATTCTGCCTCTAGGTGGTTAATGGCTTTTTGCATGGTTTCTGCTGCATCATCTAGTATTAAATCTACCTCTTCCTGCATAATAATATTGTTTTTTGCGTGCCGCGAAATTAAGGAATGAAATGAAATTGTGCTGTTACCGTTTTAATTTACAAATCATTACAAAGGATTTGTGGCGCAAAATTTTAATCCTACTACTTTTGTCCCTTGTTTAAATACTAAGGTATCAATCATGGTAATTCTTATTCAGTGTAAAGACAGTATTGGTTTAGTAGCAGCAATAGCGCAGGTAATTTATGAAAGTAACAGTAACATTATTGCTATGCGTGAGTATGTTGATATTGCTGCTAGCAGATTCTTTGCACGCATAGAAATTCAAGAAGCCACCAATACGGAAGCTTTAAAAGCAAGGCTAAAGCAGGTGTTACCAAGCGATGCTGACATTCATATAAATCCTTCGCCCGACAAAAAAATAGTGGTTTTTGTAACCAAAGAATACCATTGCCTTAGCGATATTTTAGTGCGTAATTATTTTAAAACTTTAGGTGCTAGTGTAGAATGTGTGGTAAGTAATCATGCGGTGCTTGAAGATATTTGTAAGCGCTTTGATGTACCTTTTCATTGCATCTCGCATGAAGAGAAAAGTAAAGTAGATTTTGAAAATGAGCTACATGAAATAATCAATAATTATCAGCCAGATTATTTGGTATTGGCTAAGTTTATGCGCATTCTTTCGGCTGATTTCGTAGAGCGATATCCTTTTAAAATAATTAACATTCACCACTCGTTTTTACCTGCATTTATTGGTGCTAATCCTTACAAAAAAGCATTTGATAGGGGAGTGAAATTAATAGGTGCTACGGCACATTTTGTAACCAACGATTTAGATGAAGGCCCAATAATTACACAGCAAACTATTCCTGTCAATCATTCATTTACTGCAAACGATATGGTACGTTCTGGTAAAGAAATTGAAAAAGCGGTATTAGCTAAAGCGCTGCAATATGTTTTTGAAGACAGGGTGTTTACCTATGAAAATAAGACGGTAGTGTTTGAATAAATTCTTTTTTGTCGTCTTGTTAAAAAACACGATTATTTTAATTTAAACACCTTATTCTGCTGGTATTGCTTAAAAGCAGCGGCTTCTTTATCGTGGGTGTTTAACCATATCTGGTAAGCAGATGGGCTTGCGGCAGCGCCAAATAACCATTGGTTATAGGCATCAAACATGCCTTCGCGTATCAAATATTGGTGATGGTTAAACAGTTGGTAAGGCTGTCTTTCATCGGCTTTATTGTAAAACCAATCTAAAACAAAGCGAGTTCTAATGGCTGTAATATTTTCAGGTGTTACACCCATGCTAGTAATAGCTTTTGTTTTTGCTAAGTTTTCGTAAATGCTGCGCTCAAAAGCTGTCAGTTTCAAATCTGTGCTTAACGTTTCTACATCGTATTCAGTGTATAGTTTTTTATAGCCATCAAGCAATAAGCTTTTAATTTCTGCAGTGCGTTGTGTAAAGCTTTCTAGATTAATAAATATTTCGCCATATAATAATTGCCATAGTAAGTTTTTGTCAAATCGGCCAAAATACATCACCGCATTGTAATAATTATTGGCATAGTTGGGGTCTTTGGCAATACCTGTTTCCCAAGCTTGTATGGCTATTGGTAAGTTGCCATCAAGCGCCAATAATTCGCCATACTCATTGTACAAAACACCACTATTAGGAAACTTGACTAATGCCGTTTGGTATAGTTTAGAGCAGCTTGCATAATCTTTACTACCTTTATAAGCAATGCCGAGCACTTGAAAAGATTGTACGCCTGCATCGGGCTTTTCGGTGAGGTATTTACCAATACTAATGGCTTTTGGATAGTCTCTTTTAAGGCAATTGAGGTAAGCAAAATCTGTCAGTACATCTACATTATTTGGCTCTTGCTTTAGTACATTGTTAAACACCAAAGTAGCATTGTCATAATCGCCTTGCTGCATAAAATTTTTAGCAGTTTGATACAAGTCTTTTGTTGTGGGCTGTTGCGCCGCAGCATGAGACAAGCTACCAATAACCAATGCAATAATGAAAAAATACTTCATAAGGGTGTTTTAATGTAAACCCGTCAAGTTTTCTAAAACTTGACGGGTTTTAAAAAATTAGTAAATAAGATGCGTTAATAAACCATCTCTTAATTTAGGTTCAAACCAAGTGCTTTTGGGTGGCATTACGTTGCCACTGTCTGCAATATCAAACAATTGCTCGATAGTTACAGCATATAAGCTAAATGCTACAGCCATATCGCCATTGTCTACACGTCTTTCAAGCTCTTGCAAGCCACGAATACCGCCTACAAAATCTATGCGTGTATCGGTACGAGGGTCGTTGATGTTTAATATTTTGCTTAGTAAATTGTCTTGTAAAATGGTTACGTCAAGTATACCAATTGGGTCGGTAGTGTAAGTACCTTCTTTAGCTACCAATTTGTACCAAGTACCGCCAAGGTACATACCAAACTCGTGTAAAGCTGCTGGTTTAAAAGCGTCTTTGGCTAGTTTGGTTACTGTAAAACTTTCTTCTACAGCAGCTATAAATTCAGCTTCAGAAAGGCCATTTAAATCTTTAGCCATACGGTTGTAATCCATGATGTACAACTGATTAGAAGGAAACAACGTCGTTAAGAAATAATCGCTTTCTGGTGTAGCGGCTTCGCCTAATGCTTTACGCACTTTAGCCGCAGACGCTGCCCTGTGGTGACCATCGGCAATGTAAGTGCAAGGCACTTGCGCTGCAAATAAATCGGTAATGGTTTTGCAAGCCTCACTGTCGCTTACAATCCAAATGGTGTGTTGAATAGTATCATCGGCTACAAAATCGTATTGTGGGCTTTTGGTAGCTTTCCAATTATCTATCAATGCATCTACATCAGCATTATTTCTGTAGGCTAAAAACACATTACCAGTTTGCGCACCAGTGGTTTTAATATGATTGATGCGGTCTTGTTCTTTTTCTGGTCTTGTAAATTCGTGCTTTTTAATAATATCTTTCTCGTAGTCATCAACACTACTTACACATACCAAACCCGTTTGGCTACGGCCATTCATAATAAGCTGATAGATATAATAGCACTCTTTAGTTTCTCTAAACAACGTATCTCGTTGTATAAAGGCGGTTAAATTTTCTTTGGCTTTATCGTACACTTCTTGGCTGTGGCTATCAATACCATCTGGTAGGCTGATTTCGCTTTTGGTAATATTTAAGAAACTGTACGGGTTGCCTTGCACTTCTACTTTTGCTTCGGCACTATTTAATACATCGTAAGGGCGGCTTGCAACTTGCCTGGCAAACTGTGGTTGCGGACGCAATGCTTTAAAAGGTTTAATATCTGACATGCGGCAAATATCTGTAAATATTCATTAAATTTACCGTTGTGCTAGGTTACTGAATTATTGAATTTTTAAGTGAAACTTTTGCACAAATGATTTTGTTAGATCCTAAAGTTACAAAACTAGTTAGGTTGCTACCTTAAAACGCTCCATGGCTTCTTTGCCTGTGACTACATCAGTACCTTTCATTTCTATGTAAATAACATTAGGCTTCCAGAAGCTACCACCTGGATCTATGCGAATAAACACGCGTTTTAGTACAGTCATCTTTGCATTAATGATGGCAAGCATACGGTATTTGTTATTGCCTTTATTGCGCATTAGGTATAGCACTTTCTTTTTGTACGAATTAATGTGCATTTCAAAACTTGTGTCCGTTACCTTTTCGGTTTTTATGCCGTAAGCAAATACACGTTGTATATAACTGAGTTCTTTTTTAGCGCCGTCTTCTGCAAAGCGTAGCCAATGCACCACTACAGGTTCATCTTTAATAATTTGACCTTTTGCATCTTCATTTATCTCATACACAATGGTATTGGTATTAGCAGTGCGTTGTAAATAAAATAATTGCTTTGGGTTTGCCTTTGGTATAGGAAATGTGTCTTGTACGTCTATTACTTTAGCCACAGGCTTTTGCTGATAAGTAGGTAGGCGAAAGGCGGTGATAGCCCATAGCACAAGCATTGTTACAAATACATAGCAAGCAATAGTTACTGTTTTATTGGGTTTAAGCATTGAGTGATCTAAAAAATAAACAATCAAAAAACATTTGCCGAAGGCGTAAAAAATTAACTAACGGAAGCTGCAAATTCTTTCATTAAATCGCAGAAGAGCTGTACACTTTCTAGTGCCAAAGCATTGTACATACTTACTCTTACACCACCAACTGTTCGATAACCTTTTACACCCACCATGCCTCTTTGCTTGCAAAGTTCTAAAAATGGTGCTTCGTGTTCAGGATTAGTTAATACAAATACCGCATTCATTTGGCTTCTATCTTCTTTGGCCACTGTTGGGGTAAATATTGGTAAGCTATCAAGTGTATTATACAATAAATCCGATTTCTCTTGGTTACGCCTGCCCATTTCTTCCAAGCCGCCTTCTGCTTTTATCCAACGCAAGGTTAGCAATGCTACATACACAGCAAATACAGGTGGTGTGTTCATTAACGAATCTGCAGCAATGTGCTTAGCATAATCCATAATGTTTGGTATTGGGCGAGATATTTTACCCAATAAATCCTTTTTTACAACAATTAAGTTTACACCTGCGGCACCCATATTTTTTTGCGCACCAGCATATATTAGCGAGAATTTTTTATAGTTGAATGGGCGGCTAAAAATATCGCTACTCATATCTGCAACTATTGGCACATTGGTTTCAGGTATGTTGTGCCATTGCGTACCTTCTACTGTGTTATTGGTAGTTATGTGTAAATATTTTGCATCGGCAGGAATATCAAAACCTTTGTTGATGTACCTGTGGTTTTTATCTTTAGAGCTTGCCACTACATTTACATTGCCAAACAAAGCAGCTTCTTTTAAAGCTTTACTACCCCAAATGCCATTGTCGCAATAGGCTGCGGTTTCGTTAGTATCTAGCAAGTTCATTGGTACTTGCATAAACTGTGTGGTAGCACCCCCATGTAAAAACAATACTTCGTAGCTATCATCTAAGTCCATTAATTCTCTAACCAATGCTCTTGCTTCAGCCAAAGCATCCATAAAGTAAGTGGTACGGTGACCAATTTCTAATAAGGATAAGCCAGTATTATTAAACTCTAATATGGCTTGAGACGCTTGTTCTAAAACAATTTGCGGTAAAATAGATGGCCCAGAATTGAAGTTGTGTTTTTTCATGCTACATACTTTGAGGGCTGCAAGGTACGATTATGATTTAAAATGTATGATGAACAATGAAAAATTGACGGCACTAAAACACTTACACCTCAGTAACACCGCCACTTACAGCAAATTTCATGGTATCGGCAGGGCTAATATTGTCTATCAATTTTATTTTATAATTGGGCACAAAATAAGTAATACCACTAATAGCATACGAATGTGGCACATAAACAGCCACATGATGTTCTAGCCCAAAATCTGTAACAGATTGCTGTGTAATAAAGCCAATGCGCCATACATCTTCACCATC
>JAAFHG010000583.1 GCA_013297585.1 Chitinophagales bacterium | reverse complement strand
ACCGGTAATAGTAGCGCCACATGGCTTGGCTTTGGGCGGTGCTTGCGAACTAAGTATGCATGCCGATAAAGTAGTTGCAGCTGCAGAAACTTATACTGGTTTGGTAGAAGTAGGCATTGGTGTAATTCCTGGTGGTGGCGGTACCAAAGAGTTTGTATTACGTGCCAGCGACGAATTGCATGCAGGTGAAGTTGATACCAACACCTTACAAAATAGGTTCTTAAATATCGCCACCGCTAAGGTAGCAACATCAGCCCAAGAGGCTTTTGAATTGGGTATTTACCGAAAAGGCAATGATGTAATTAGCATGAATGTTAATAGAAGAATTGCTGTGGCAAAAAATGAAGTAATTGATATGTACGATGCTGGTTATGTTATGCCAGTTCAACGTACTGATATTAAGGTTTTGGGCCGTACTGCATTGGGTGCTATGTATGCTGGTATCAATGGTATGCGATTGGGCAACTATGCAACTGACCATGATGTAGTAGTAGCTAAAAAATTAGCGTATGTTATGTGTGGGGGCGATTTAACCGAGCCTAGCTTGGTTAGTGAGCAATACCTTCTTAATTTAGAAAGAGAAGCTTTTTTAAGCCTTTGTGGTGAAAAGAAAACCCTTGAACGAATACAGAGTATTTTAAAAACGGGTAAACCTTTACGCAATTAAAAACTATATTTTAGCCTGCTCTTTGTAGCAGGCTATTTTTTTAGTTCACTAAGTTGTTGTTCTAAATCTTTAATTCTTTTTTCTAAGTCGGGTAGTTTACGGGCTATTGCTTGGCTGCGTAGGGCTGCTGTAAAGTCATAAGCTGGTGAACCTGTTACAGCGGTATTGCTAGTTTTGATCGATTTACTTACGCCACTTTGTGCATTTATTTTAGTGCCATCCGCAATGTGTATATGCCCTACAATGCCAACTTGCCCGCCAATTAAAACCCTATTGCCAATTTTAGTACTGCCGCTAATGCCACTTTGAGCGGCAATAACAGTATGGTTACCAATCTCTACATTGTGGGCAATTTGCAATAAATTATCCAACTTGGCACCTGCTTTAATAACGGTGCTACCCATGGTGGCCCTGTCTATGGTACTGTTGGAGCCAATCTCCACATCATCTTCAATAATTACATTGCCAATTTGAGGTATTTTTTTGTAAGAGCCATCGGCTAATGGCGCAAAGCCAAATCCATCACTACCAATAATGGTTCCTGAATGTATAATAACATTGTTGCCAATGATACAATGGTGATAAATTTTTACACCAGGGTGTATAATACAATTCTTGCCTATACTTACTTGGTTGCCAACAAAAGTTTGTGGGTATATTTTACTGCCTTCGCCTATGGTTACTTTTTCGCCAATATAACTAAAAGCACCAACAAACACTTTGGGCGCTAATACTGCTGTAGGGTGTATTTGGCTAGGTTGCTCAATACCAACCAATTGCTGGGCTTGTAAGTTTTGATAAGCATCTAACAAAATAGCAAATGCCGAATACGCATCTTTTACTTTTATTAAAGTGGGTTGTACGGCTTGTTTTAATGCCAAACTTTCGTTTACTATAACTATAGAGGCGGCTGAACTATAAATGTATTCCTCGTATTTTGGGTTAGATAAAAACGACAATTGGCCATTGGTTGCTTCTTCAATTTTACCAAATGATGAAACAGATACATCCGCATTGCCTTCAATAGTGCCGTTTAATAATATGGCTATTTGTGTTGCAGTAAATTGCATAATTGGTAAATAATTTTTTAAGTAGATAGCTTTACAAATACAATAACCATAGTTGTGTTCTTTGTTGTAATTATCTAAGGTAACAAATGTAATATTTTTTAACACTCGTACTCAACCGTTCATTTATTAATGCATCATCTACCGCCGAAATATTTTTAACGGTACCATCTTTAAACAAAATTTGTATGTGTTCGTTCTCAAAATTATAGGTGGTATTCATGGCCATACCGGTAAATACCAACCAAGCGGCATCCTCTTGGCTAATGTGCAAATTGGTACATGCGGCAAGTATTTTTTCTTCCAACAAAGCAGGTGAAACTTCCTCTGAAGCGTATTTTATTTTTAGCAAATCTCTATTAATAATGCCTTTACACAAAAAGGATAATACCACATCTTCGTGTGTACTCCATTCTTTAATGGCGGTTAACACATCATTGTCATCTATATCGCAAAACTCTTGCAGGGTAACAGTTTCAATGGGTTCGTTAATAAATTTATGCAATATTGTTTTTGTGGGTGCTTTTATGTACTTGGCTCTTTTAATAATGCGTTGCAACATTTGTTCGGCACACAACACCGTTTTATGCAAATACACTTGCCAATACATTAATCGGCGGGATACCAAAAATTTTTCGATGGAATAAATGCCTTTTTCCTCTATCATCAATGAGCCGTTGTGTACCGTCATCATTTTAATAAT
>JAAFHG010000667.1 GCA_013297585.1 Chitinophagales bacterium | reverse complement strand
CATTTTTTAGTCGTTTTTTTTCATACAACAAAAAAAGGGATGAAAGCGCTTTCATCCCTTTTTGACAAAACCTTTGTCTATAAACATTTACAGACGATTTTACCAACTGTTTTTTACCACATTGTCTTATTTAATAACACTATGCTTTGTGTCCTTTGTCTTCGTCGTTCCTTTGCGTGAAATTTTACTTCTACAATTTTTCCATCTCTACCGCTACAAATTCCATCAAGGTTTTTATATGATTAGGCGATAAATCAAACTTTAAGCCAGCTGCTTCATATAAAGCAGGTAAGGTTTTGGTACCACCTAGGCTAAGCGCATTTATATAATTCACTATTGCCTTTTCATTATTCAACTGATACTGCATCCACAAACCTATTGCACCTAACTGCGCAATGCCATATTCAATGTAATAAAACGGCACTTCAAACAAATGCAACTGACGCTGCCAAGCAATGGCTCTATACATATCTAAGCCACTAAAATCGATACTCTTGGTAGAAAACTCATTTAATATCGCCGTCCATGTTGCAGTTCTTTCTGCCACAGTATGCGTTGGGTTTTCGTACACCCAATGTTGAAACTTATCTATAATCGCAATCCAAGGGAAAATCGTAATCGTTCTTTCTAGTTGATGCTCTTTCGCTCTTTTTAAATCATCTGCATTATCAAAAAAGCTTTCCCAATGGTTCATGCTAAATAGTTCCATAGCCATACTTGCTACTTCTGCTATTTCCATCGGATATTCTTTAAACGCACTTAATTCTAGCTCATGTGCTAAAAACGAATGTATCGCATGGCCACCTTCATGTACCATGGTAGTTACATCGCTCATTTGCCCCGCAGCATTCATAAATATAAACGGTGCACCACTTTCTGTTAGCGGACAATTATAACCACCCGGTGCTTTACCTTTTCTGCTCTCTAGGTCAAAATGTTTTAGCTCGTCCATTTTACGTAAGCAGTCAGCAAAAAACGGGTTCAACTGTTCAAAGCAAGTGATAGATTTAGTTAACAAATCTGCACCTGTGGTAAATGGTTTTAACGGTGTAATGCCTTCTTGTTCGGCTTCAGTATCCCAAGGTCTTAAGGTATCTAAACCTAGTTTAGCTTTCTTTTTAGCGTAAATGGTTTCTATCAATGGTAGCACATGCAATTTCACCGCTTCATGAAAATTATAGCAATCTTCTTTGGTGTAATCAAATCTGCCAAGTTCTACAAACTTGTAATCACGATAATTGTCAAAGCCAGCATTTACCGCTACTTGATGGCGTTTTGCTATTAACTGTGAGTATAAATCATGCATCGCATCTTGGTCTTGCAGGCGACACTCTTGTATTTTGCGATACACTTCTTCGCGCAGGTTTCTATCATGACTCTCTAAAAACTTACTTGCTTGTTGCAGGGTGTATTCTTGTCCATTTACTTCCACCGTCATTTTACCAGCAATAGCACCATATTGTTGCTGCATCACACTTAGTTCTGCCTGTAGCGGAATATTTTCTTCTCTAAATAAATCAATATTCTTTTTTACGCTGCGCAAATAGGTAAAGTATTGTGCTTGGTCTAACTCGGCAGTAAATGGTGAAGCAATCAACTTCTTGTTCAGTGCATCTGCATAAGGTTGCAGCTTCGGCTGAATTTCCATGCAGAAATAAGTAAACGCTTCTTCCAATGCCTTATCGGTAGTATCGCAAGTCATTTTTATTTGGCGCCAGCAAGCATCTTCACTTACCACCGCTTCTACCTCGCTCATGTCTTTCAGCCATTGGTGTAGGTCTGCTACCGAAGCTATTTCTCTATCTAATAATTGTTTGAAATAAGGTTCTAAGTTGTCCCAAGTTGTTACCGTAAAATCAGTAGGTAAAAAATGGCGTTCTAGTTTTTTAATATCCGCACTTAACGTTTGCATTGCTCTAAATTTTTAGATGGCAAATGTAGCGGTTTATCACGCAAAGACACTACGGCAGCGACGACAGTAACTGTTATATTATAGCAACATAATCGGTCGTTATACTGCTACAACTTTCTACTCATGACAAAATAATCCCTAAGAGATGCCATGATGATAGCATTGATGTAAAACACAAATACCATTAACCTCGAAGAGGTGACAGATTATATCATCCCTTCGGGATTTTGGT
>JAAFHG010000334.1 GCA_013297585.1 Chitinophagales bacterium | reverse complement strand
CTACATTTACCAATAAATTTCTAGTATAAGGCACTATACGAAACATAAAAGCCGTGCCACCTCGAAACGGTGTAAACAAGGCGTTTTGGCTGTATTTAATATAGGCTCGTGGTCTTGCAAAACGCCCATATAATAAGCCGGTAATTAATGCAAAACTCATCAGGCCAATTAGGGCTTCTAGCGAAGCGGTAAAGCTTGCCGCAAAGCCAATAGGATTAATACGGCCATAACCAACAGTTGTAAATGTTTGAGCGCTAAAGAAAAAAGCTTCGCCAAATTTTTCGCCATTGGTAGTAGCTACTAAACCACCTAAATGTTCTAACCCTATCAGTAAATACAAGCCTGCAAATACTAAATTAATACTAATAAAAGACAGCATGATGATTGAGAGAAACTTCCAATTAGGCAGCGATAATAGTGTATGATAAATATTAAAACGGCTGAAGAAATTCATGCCACGCATTTCAATATTGGCAGAACCATCTTTATTAAAAAATCTGCCGCCATTATAATTTGTATTAGTGCCTAAACCAGTTTCGTTTTCTGCTTTTGCCCTGCGGTTAAAGTGTGTAAGTAATGCCATAATTATTTTGAAATAGCGTTGGTATGTGCAATATCGTATTTTAGCCGCTACTAATTTTGTTTTCTACATGCAGTTTCAGCAATTATTACGTCAAGGTATTGTGTGGCGTGGTTTGTACTTTATTACAATGTTTGTTTTAAACGTTGTAATAAGTAGGCTGTTTAAAGCCGATATAAGTGGCTGGCTGAACTATTCGATGACCATTTTTTTTCTGGTAGCATTGGTAGTAAACCTAAATGTAGAAAGTGGCATTGCTTATTATGCAGCTAGTAAATTAATACCAAGGCAAACTGTGGTATCGTTTACAGTGGTTGCTTCGCTAATATTATTGCTAGTGGTTACAATTGGGATGATTGTGTACGCTAATTGTTTTCCTGATACGCATTTAACAACCCTCAATTTTATCGTTTTTGGTGTTTCAATTATTGTGGGTACACATTTGCTAAATGTTTTTGTGGCTTTATTTCAAGCTGAGGAAAACTTTGTAACTGGCAATATTGCTGCGGCTTGTGTAAATATGGTCTTGGTTTTTGTGTTGCTGATATGCCATTATTTGGGGGTAGCTAAAAATAGCTTACTAAACATTTACAGCTTGTCTTTTATAACACAAGGTATTGTTGCTGCTGTTGCTTATTTTATTAAAGTAAAACCTATAAGGCAGTTTCAGTTACCCAATAAACAGCAATTACAACTGTTATTACGCTATGCATTGCTAGCACTTGTGGGTAATGTTGTCTTCTTTTTTGTGTATAGGGTCGATTATTGGTTTGTAAATAAATACTGTTTGCCAGCAGATTTGGGCAATTATATTCAAGCCTCTAAAATGGGGCAGTTATTATTGGTATTACCACAAATATTGGCAAGCGTGGTTTTCCCTAGATCTGCAAATGGTAGCAATCTTAGTTTTATGCCTCGCCAAATCTTGATTATTTCAAGGATGTTAATGCAATGTTTTTTGGTGGTAATGTTAGGCGGTATTTGTTTTGGTAAAATGATTTTCACCAATATTTTTGGTAGTAGTTTTAATACCATGCATGTAGCATTTAGTTGGTTGTTGTTGGGTATTTTGGCCTTATCAATTTTGGCCATTTTATCTGCCTATTTTAGTGGGCGAAATCAAATAAAAGTGAACATTACTGGTGCGGTTTTAGCACTTGTTGTTATTCTAGTAGGCGATATTTTGTTTGTAAAACAATATGGCATTGTTGCTGCAGCCATTGTTAGCAGCATTGGATACACAGTAAATGTTGCGTATTCGTTCTATCATTTTTTTAAACAAAATACATTTGCATTTGGTGAGTTATGGCACTTTAAAAAATCAGATTATCAATGGGTATTTCATCTGTTAACCAATAAAACCGATTAGCATGAAGCAGGTATTATGGTTAGCAAGTTGGTATCCAAATAAATTTGATGCGTACAATGGAGATTTTATTCAGCGCCATGCGCAAGCAACAGCACCCTTTTGTAAGCTTTACGTAATTCATGTTCAATTGGTAACAAGTACTTTTCAGGTAGAAAAAGTTACTACAGAACAATTGCAGCAAACGCATTTTCAAGAACAGATTTTATATGTAAGGCAATCAAGTGTGCCGTTTCCTTTCAATAAAATTATTGACCAAATTAACTACGAGCATTATTTTAAGAAAGCAATTAAAGAATATTTGTTTTTATTTGGTAAGCCCGATATAGTGCATGTGCAAGTACCTGTAAAAGCAGGAAAATTAGCACTTTGGCTAAAAGCGAAATTTGGTATTCCTTATTTGTTAACAGAGCACTATGGTATTTATAATGATTATGCTGAAGATAAATTTGTAAATAGAAGTTGGTGGTTTAAGCAGCTTACTAAAAAAGTAATTCAACAAGCAACTACGTTTTTACCAGTTAGTAATAGCTTGGGGCAAGCTGTGAATGCTTTAGTAGTTGCAAAACCATTTCAAGTAGTGTTTAATGTGGTTGATACAAACATTTTTAAGTTTATTCCAACTATGAATAATACTGAATTTTGGTTTATTCATGTTTCTACTATGAACCATCCAAAAAATGCCAATGGTATTTTAAATGCTTTTGCAAATGCATATACCCAAAATACAAATCTTCGTTTAAGAATGGTTGGGCCAGCAAGCGAAGACTTACGAGAACAAGCAATTACTTTAAAAATAGATAATGTGGTAATTTTTACTGGCATGTTATCTCAGCAGGAAGTAGCTAGTTTAATGCAACAATCGAATGCGTTTGTACTGTTTAGTAATTATGAAAACATGCCTTGCGTTATTGCCGAGGCCTTATGTTGCGGCTTACCAATTATTAGCACCAATGTTGGTGGTATTGCTGAGGTAGTAAATGAAAATAATGGAATACTCATATTGCCAAAAAATGAACCAGCTTTGACCGAAGCAATGGTGTATGTACAGGAAAATTTCGCATTCTACAATCAGCAAATGATAGCTGAAAATGCAGCCACTACATTTTCTTGTGCGACCATCGGTAAACAAATTGCATGTTGTTATTAAATCAAAAAGTCAAAGTTACTTTGTTTAAAATATTTCAATTTTTTTTGCGCTATAGTTAGGCACTAGTTCTGTCTTCTACCGTTATCTTTGTCGCAGTTATGAAAAATATTAGAAACTTTTGCATTATTGCACATATCGATCACGGTAAAAGCACTTTGGCCGATCGTTTATTGGAACATACCAAAACTATTGGGGAACGTGACATGATGAATCAGGTTTTGGATGATATGGATTTAGAGCGTGAAAAAGGAATTACTATTAAAAGTCACGCTATTCAAATTGCCTATACATCAAAGGGTGAAACTTATAATTTTAACTTAATTGATACACCTGGTCACGTAGATTTTAGCTACGAAGTGAGCCGTGCTTTAGCAGCTTGCGAAGGAGCTTTACTTTTGGTAGATGCGAGTCAAGGTATTCAGGCGCAAACAATTAGTAACTTGTATTTGGCTATTGATAATGACTTGGAAATTATTCCTGTAATCAATAAAATTGATATGGATGGGGCAATGATACCAGAGGTACAAGACCAAATTATTGAGTTAATTGGCTGTAAAGTAGAAGATATTTTACTAGCTAGTGGCAAAAGTGGTATTGGTATTGAAGGTATTTTAGAAGCAATTGTAGAACGAATTCCTGCACCAAAAGGCGATTATACAGCACCATTACAAGCATTAATATTTGATAGTGTTTATAATAGTTTTAGAGGTATTATTATTTATTATCGAATAATGAATGGTATTTTAAAAAAGAATGATAAAATTAGGTTCATTGCCTCTGGGCAAGATTATAATGCCGATGAAGTAGGTGTATTAAAATTGAATATGACACCTAAAGAAGAGGTGAAGGCTGGTGATGTAGGCTATATTATTACAGGTATTAAAAATGCGAAAGAGGTAAAAGTGGGCGATACCATTACACTAGCAAATAATCCTGGTGAAATGATTCATGGTTTTGAAGAAGTAAAACCAATGGTATTTGCTGGTATTTTTCCTGTAGAAACCGATGCTTTTGAAGAGTTGCGTGAATGTATGGATAAATTGCAATTGAACGATGCATCGCTAACCTTTGAGCTTGAAACCTCGCAAGCACTAGGTTTTGGTTTTAGATGTGGCTTCTTAGGTTTGCTGCATATGGAAATTATTCAAGAGCGTTTAGAACGTGAGTTTAATCAAACGGTAATAACCACAGTACCAAACGTAGGATTTATCGCATATACATCTAAAGGCGATAAAATCTCGGTTAATAATCCGGCAGAAATGCCCGAGCCAACCAAAATTGATAGGATAGAGGAACCATTTATTAGGGCGCAAATTATTTCTTCGCCTGATTATATCGGTAATATTATGACTTTATGTTTA
>JAAFHG010000518.1 GCA_013297585.1 Chitinophagales bacterium | reverse complement strand
ACACAAACCGGGCAAGTTCGCAATTTTAGATACAATAGTAATAATGCTAAAAGCTTGCCATCTGACAGGGTTAATAGTGTTTTTGAAGATAGTCATCGTAAATTATGGTTTGCAACAGAAAACGGCTTAAGTGTGTTTAATGCATTAACTAGCACTTTTACAACCTATACAACTGCAAATGGCTTGCCTAGCAATTTTGTATTAAGTATTTTAGAAGACGAAGAAAACAATCTGTGGCTATCTACCTCAAAAGGCTTGGTAAGGTTTAATATAGTAACTGGCAAAATGCAAGTGTACACTACTGTTAGTGGCTTACTTAACGATCAGTTTAATTTTAACTCAGCTTATAAAGACCTAAATGGTAGAATGTATTTTGGTAGCGTAAAAGGCATGATTAGCTTTAATCCAAAGGATTTCGTTGATAATAATTTTGTACCACCTATTTATATTACAGGCTTACAGGTGTTTAATAAAGATATTGTTGTTGGTGAGAAAAATTCGCCTCTGCAACAATCCATTATCAACATTCAAAAAATTATACTAAGCCACAGTCAATCTACATTTAGTATAGACTTTGCCGCACTTGGTTTTACAGCACCCGAAACAATAGAATATGCCTACAAGATGGAGGGTCTAGATAAGAATTGGACGTATTTAAAAACGAATAGAAAAGCATACTTTACTAATTTATCTACTGGTACATACATTTTTAAAGTAAAGGCAATTACTAATTCTAACACATCTACTGGTAAAGAAACAGTATTACAACTTATAATATTACCACCTTGGTGGCTAAGCACATGGGCATGCGGTGCCTACATTTTACTCGCAATTGTTGCTGTATATTATATTGTACTTTATTACCAAAAGTCTATCAATGCAAAAAACCAACGCAAGTTTGAATTGTTTGAAATAGAAAAGGCAAAAGAAATTTATGAAGCTAAAATGAGTTTCTTTACAAACGTTGCGCATGAAGTAAAAACCCCATTAACCTTAATCAAAGCGCCTTTAGAAAAGGTGATTAAAAAAGATGATAGTACACCAGAAGTAATGGCTTATTTAAAAATTATGGAGCGAAATACTAATCGCCTAATTGATTTAAGTAATCAATTATTAGACTTTAGACAAACCGAGATTGATGGCTATAGTTTAAGTTTTATAAAGGTAGATATTACTGCCTTAGTTGAAGAAACCTATAGTAGCTTTAAACCGCTAGCTGAAGATAATAAATTAAAGCTTAAACTTTGTTTAGACAAAAATAGAATTGAAGCTTATATAGATATTGATGCGTTTAATAAAATTTTATACAACCTATTTAGTAATGCCATTAAATATGCTACAAGTACTGTTCAAATTGAGTTGCAATTATTGGGTGAGCAGCAAAATGATTTTTTATTGGCTATTAAAAGCGATGGTTACTTAATTCCTGAAACTATGAAAGACAAAGTGTTTCAGCCATTTTTTAGATTAAAAGAAACTGACAAACAGAAAGGTACAGGCATTGGTTTGGCTTTATCTTTATCATTGGTACAATTACACAATGGCACACTTGAACTAGCTAAACCAGAGAACAATATGAATGTATTTCTATTGCAATTGCCTTTGCAACAACAGCATGAAAATATTTAGATTGTACACAAATTTCCAAACTATAACTAGCGATGAAAGTAACAATTTTACTTGTAGAAGATAATGAAGAAATGCTTGATTTTATTGCTGATGATTTGCGAGAAAAATATCAAGTGCTTACTGCTGCAAATGGTGAAGTTGCGTTAAGTATTTTAAAAGAAGAAGCAGTGCAATTAGTAGTATCTGATGTGATGATGCCTGTGATGGATGGTTTTGAGCTTTGTAAAAGCATTAAAACTAGCTTCGATTATAGTCATATACCTGTTGTATTATTAACAGCGAAAAATACACTACAATCAAAAATAGAAGGTCTTGAACTTGGTGCAGATGCTTATATAGAAAAGCCATTTTCGCCAGAATATTTACACGTACAAATTGCCAACTTGCTGGCCAATAGAGACAAGATTAAAGACTATTTTGCTAAGTCGCCATTAGTGCACATAAAAAGTATCGCACACTCAAAGTCAGATGAATTATTTCTAGAAAAACTGAATGAAGCTATTTATAATAATCTAGAAAATGAAGATTTAGATGTAGAGCATTTAGCCAAAATTATGATAATGAGTAAGGCTACTTTGTATCGAAAAATCAAATCCATTTCTAACTTTTCGCCTAATGAACTTATTAATATTACACGCTTAAAACGTGCTGCAGAACTTCTTGCCGAAGGCAATAATAAAATTTATGAAGTGGCACAAATTGTTGGTTTTAGCTCGCAAACAAATTTCGGCAGAAGCTTTCTTAAACAATTTGGTATGACACCAAGTGAGTATCAAACTAGTAAGCACATGTAACCGTGAAACAATTTTTTAGTCAATTACAGTTTCATTTATAGCAACACTTGGGTCTAGCAAATAAATCCTAATAGATGATTTACCAGTAGTATTTACCTCAAGTTTAGTAGTGCCAATGGCATAGCCGTTAACCACATTTTTACTCCAAATCTTACTATTTGCTTCTGCATCTACATGTACGATAGTGGGCTTGCTACCATTAACAGATATCGCATAGCGTAGCTGATATTCTTGGTTTATAGCGTGTGTTGGTAAGCATTTTACGTTAAAAGTATGTATGCCATTTGGTATGTTTATATCATACTCAAGGTAAGGTGCATCTAATATTTTAGCGCTGTCAATACTAGGCATAGTAAAAGGTAATACAGTAATACTAACGTTGCCCACACCAAG
>JAAFHG010000699.1 GCA_013297585.1 Chitinophagales bacterium | reverse complement strand
CACAGTTGTTTAATGGTGGTTGTACTATCATATCAATTTCGCAACCATCTGCACTGCCTGTATAAATTGCTACAGGGTTATTAGTTGTAATGTAGTTGTTTGTATATGCTGTACTGCCATCTCCATTATTTATTGTTGTAAAATCTCCAGCATTATTTAATGTAAAGGTTTGCGTTGTATTGGTATTGGGAGTAAAAACAGTAACTGTTGTATTGGCTGCTGTTGCTACAATAGTGCTTTTTTCGTATCCAGTATTACCCCTAGTTCTTACAACTACATAAGTATTGCCCAAATTGTTTACAGGTATTACTTGGCTTTGAACCCCATCTCCACAGCCACTGCTCCAATCGCAACGCATACCACTATTAACTACTACATCATTATTTGCTGTAAGCAAACTGCCCATTGCTGCTTGAAATAAAAACGACTGCCCTGCATTTAAAGTGGCAAGTGTATTTCCGTTTACAACTACAGTTGTATTATTATTTATTGCCATTACAGCATATAATGGTGCACCAGTTTCGCTATAACAAGCAGCTCCTGTAACATTTGCATAATACCCTAACCTAAAAGAAGTTCCAAGCCCTTGATCGCCTAAACTTGTAAAAGCACTGTTACCTTTTTGAACACAAAATTCTATGTCGCCAGGGCCATTACTTGCTGTTGTATAGTTATCACTGGCAATGTTTCTTACTTGTACACCAATTGGTGTGGTTGCTGTAATTATTAGCCCAACACCGTTTAAAACTGTGCCACTTGCATTAGCACTTGCATTTAGTGCTGAGAATCTATATCGCAATGGAGTGCCTGCAATAGTTGTTACATTATTGGCAAAAACGGTTCCATCGCTGCCTCTAATAACAACAGTTACAGCAGTTGTGCTTAGTGTTGTAATTACAAGCTCATTGTATCGATTAAAATAGTTCCAAGGACTTGGAGCTATATAATGTGTACTAGTATATTGTGCAACACAAACGCTTTGAATAATAAATAAACCAACAATTAAGAATATGTTTTTCATTGGTACTTAAACTAATTTCTTAATATTTAAACATATAAATGATAAGGTACATTGCAGTAACGCTTTTATTATTGTTATATTTTATTTGTTAATATTTTCAAAATTGTATGGTAAAAATCAACACCTTTAATAAGTTAGTTCAAAAAGCATATTCAAGTTTAAATTGGTTAAATCACTGTGCTTAATAGCACACATAGCATAAATTGCTCTTATCGAGTTTTGCTGTAATTCCTTTGGTTTACTGCCCTAACATCTCAATGGAATTAAGAATGTAATTTGTTGGATAATGGATTGAGTTTCTCAAAAACATAAGTTTAGGTATAAAATTATAAAAGCAATAATTAATATTTTGTATGAAGAATTATTATAACATTTGTAGTAAAATATCTTTTATGTTTCGATTGCCAAAATTGTTGTTAACTGCATTTGTTATAGTGGTTTTTTTTAGTTGTAAAAAAGAAGAAACAACGCCACAAAATAATAGTTCAAAACCAGAGCAAACCATACTTAACGTTTCGTATGGCACAGATGCATTACAAAAAATGGATGTGTATTTACCAGCCAATAGAACCGATACTGGCACTAAATGTATTTTCTTAATTCATGGAGGAGGATGGGTGGCTGGCGATAAAAATGAGTTTAACGATTTTGTTGCCATCTTAAAAGCTTCTTTGCCAAACTATGCCATATTCAACATAAATTACAGGTTAGCTGCAATTCCTAGCACTAATATTTGGCCAACTCAAATAAACGATACCAAAGCTGCTTTTGATTTTATGATAAGTAAAGCCAATGAATATGTGTTTAATGCAAATAAAGTGGCATTGCTAGGAGCCAGTGCTGGCGGGCATTTGGCTTTGTTACAGGGGTATCAAAATAATACTGGCAACAGAGTAAAAGCAATTGTAGATTTATTTGGCCCAACCGATATGATAGATTTGTACAACAATCCTGGAAACCCAAGTTATCCCAGCTTATTAGCCATGTTTTTAAGCGGCACACCTACAACAAACA
>JAAFHG010000059.1 GCA_013297585.1 Chitinophagales bacterium | reverse complement strand
CATTCTTTAGGTTAAATTAAGATTAAAGCTAGCTTAAGATTGATGATTGGGGGCTTGTTTCCCTCTGTAAGTCACTTATTCGTATTATTTTTAAGCCATGGAAACAGTTGTACTTGTAAATGAATTGGATGTAGAAATTGGCTTGATGGAAAAAATGGAAGCACATGAAAAAGCACTATTACACAGAGCTTTTAGTGTGTTTGTATTTAACAAAAAAGGCGAATTATTACTACAACAAAGAGCGCTGCGCAAGTATCATAGCGGTGGGCTTTGGACAAATACTTGTTGCAGCCATCCTAGGCCAAATGAAGATACCCTTGCTGCTGCTCACCGCAGATTACAAGAGGAAATGGGGTTTGATACAGAACTGACTAAGGCATTTGATTTTACTTACAAAGCAGAATTTAATAATGGCCTTACTGAATACGAATTTGACCATGTATTCATTGGCACTTTTGATGGAACGGTGCTACCAAATTTTGATGAAGTAGAAAGTTATGCTTACCGTGCATTGCCTTTAATTGAAGCATCTTTAAAAACTAATCCTGATTTTTTTACTGAGTGGTTTCATATTGCATTTCCTAAAGTGGTAAGTTGGCTTGATGAAAACAAAAGCTAAGTAATTAACCATTGCATTCCTATTTTTACTGCCAATCACTAAAATAGTTAGGTACATGTCTCACAAAAAAGCCATTATAATAGGTGCGGGTGTTGCAGGTTTAGCAAGTGCTATAAGGCTTGCGGTGCTAGGTTTTGCAGTAGAAGTGTACGAGAAAAATAGCTATCCCGGTGGTAAGCTTTCGCATTTTGAAACCAATGGTTATAGGTTTGATGCTGGTCCTAGTTTATTTACCCAACCACGAAATATAGAGGCATTATTTGAGCTAGCCGAAGAGCCAATTGCTGATTTTTTTACTTACCAAGCTTTGCCTGTTTCTTGTAAATATTTTTATAATGATGGTGTTGTTGTAAATGCCTACACAAATACAGATGCTTTTGCCAATGAATTAGAAAACAAGCTAGGTGAAGATGGAAAAAAGCTGACGAGTTATTTGCAACAGTCAGAAAAAGTGTATCAAAATGTTGGTAGTATTTTTTTAAATCATTCGCTACACAAGCGTAAAACCTTGTTCAAAGCGCCTATTCGTAAGGCACTTGCTAGCGCAAAGCCGAAGTATTTGTTTAAAACCTTGCATAGTGTAAACGAAGCCTCTTTTACTAAAACGCATACGGTACAGCTATTTAATAGATATGCTACTTACAACGGCAGCAGCCCTTACAAGGCGCCAGGCATGTTGAGTTTAATACCCCATCTTGAACATAATGAAGGAACCTTTTACCCAAAAGGTGGCATGATAAGCATTACCAATGCTTTGTATCAATTGGCTCTTAAGAAAAATGTGGTGTTTCATTTTAATACGCCTGTTACTAGTATTATTCATCATGAGGATAAAGTAAGAGGTTTGGTTGCTAATAATGATAACCATTACGCAGAAATCGTTGTTAGTAATATGGATGCTTATTTTACCTACAACAATTTGCTTAAAGATTATCGTAAGGCTAATAAAATTTTAAAGCAAGAACGTAGCAGCAGTGCATTGATTTTTTACTGGGGCATTAATGCTAGTTTTCCAGAGTTAGAGTTGCACAATATCTTCTTTACCAAAGATTATAAAGCAGAGTTTGACAGTTTGTTTAAGTCAAAAAATCTCTACAACGATCCAACTATTTACATCAATATTACTAGTAAATGCGAACCAGGTTTACAAGCACCTGATGGTAAAGAGAACTGGTTTGTAATGGTAAATGTGCCTGCTAATGTTGGTCAGAATTGGGAAGCATTTACACAGTGTTACAGAGAAATTATTATTGCTAAGTTGTCTACTGCACTTGGTAAAGATATTGCCTCGCTTATAGAAGTAGAAGAAGTGCTAGACCCAATTACTATTGAAAGTAGAACGGCTTCATACATGGGTTCGTTATATGGTACAAGCAGCAACAGTAAGTTTGCCGCTTTTTTACGCCATCCAAATTTTACCAATGCTATTAAAGGTTTGTATTTTGTGGGTGGTAGTGTGCATCCTGGTGGTGGTATACCGCTTTGCCTGCAAAGTGCTAAAATAATGAGTGATATAGTGGCTGATGATACGAAAAAGAATAAAAAGGCGCACTAGCAAATTGCTGTAACAGTTACTTGCTTACTTTCGCCTATTCAAAATACCCCCTTGAAACGATATTTAACCCGATACAAGATTGCCATATTTATAGCCATTCTCTTTCATGTAAGTGGCTTTATTGGTATTTTATTTACTCCCTATGCTGATTGGTTTATACAAAACACCCCACTAAATCTATTGCTAATGTTTGGGCTGCTGATTTATACCCAACATTATAGAAGCAGGCGGTTTTATTTGTTTATGTTGATTGCTTTTGTGGTAGGTATGTTTACCGAAATGATTGGTGTAAACACGGGTAAGTTATTTGGTCATTATCATTATGGTAGTGTGATGGGACCAAAACTATTGGGTGTACCTTTTTTAATAGGGCTCAATTGGTTTGTAGTGGTGTATTCTGCTGGTATTATTATGCGTAAAATAAACATTTGGCTCGAGGCTAAATATTTGCCAGAAGGCGAACAAATGCGACCAGGTTTTAAAGCCGCGAGTTTTATTATTGATGGTGCGTTGCTTGCTACCTTTTTCGATTTTATAATGGAACCAGTAGCTATTGAGTTAAAATTCTGGCAATGGCACACTTTATATATACCATTTTATAATTATATGTGCTGGTTTTTTATCAGCGCTTTCTTACTAATACTTTTTAGAAAGCTAAACTTCAATAAAAACAACCATTTCGCTGTACATTTGTTTATCATACAGTCGTTATTTTTTATTGCGCTACAAATTTTTCTATAATGCTGTTATACATCCTAATTACACTTGGCGTTTTCTGTTTAATGGAAGGCATAACTTGGCTCACGCATAAGTATGTAATGCACGGTTTTTTGTGGTTTTTGCATGAAGATCATCACCAAAAAACGCATGGCTTTTTCGAGAAAAATGATGCTTTCTTTCTCATTTTCGCTATACCAAGTTGGTTGTGTATTATGCTTGGCAGCATGAATCAAAATTATGTTTCAGTAAGCATTGGTGCAGGTATTGCCATGTACGGCTTTGCGTATTTTTTGTTTCACGAAATTATTATCCATCAACGTTTTAAGCTATTTACACGCACCAATAGTCGTTATATTAAAGCGATTCGTTGGGCACACAAAATGCATCATAAGCACATTAATAAAGAAGACGGTGAAAGTTTTGGTATGCTAATAGTTGCTAAAAAATATTGGGATAAAGTAAAGCGTGATGAAGCATTGAAGAATAGTATTGTGTAACCTCGTCCCGATAGCTATCGGGATTAAAACAATTTCACGAATTACACCAATTGTAAAGATGTTTTGGTAACTAGCTGTAGTTTTTCAATTGAGCTTCTGTTGTGTCACTCACTTGTACGTTCTTATCGCTATTTAGCACCTACAAATAAAATATACATTGCACAGTTCAAAGCCACATAATAATTCCCCTTTAGGGGCTAGGGGTTTCGATTATATCATCACAGGTGCAGGTTGTGCTGGTTTAAGTTTGTTGATGCGATTATTGCAAGAACCTTCGCTTTGTAACAAACAAATTTTAGTAATTGACCAAATACCTAAAAACAAAAACGATAGAACTTGGTGTTTTTGGGAAGAAAAAGCTGGTCTTTTTGAGGACATTGTTCACCATCGCTGGCACGATATACAATTTCTTTCTAAGCAATTTTCTGATACTATTTCTATTGCACCTTACACTTACAAAATGATTCATGGTTTGGATTTTTACAACCATGTTATCCATTTTGCACAGCAATTTCCTAATGTTACTTTTAAATACGATACTGTAAAAAGTATTGTAAACCACAAAAATCAAGTAGAAGTAAACCTAGAAAATGAAACTTTTACTGCTGAGTACGTATTTAACAGCATCATTTTTCAGCAGCCCAAAGTGCCACGAGGCAAGTATTATTTATTGCAGCATTTTAAAGGATGGGTAATTAATACGCAAGAGCCTGTTTTTAATCCTAGCCTAGCTACATTTATGGATTTTACAGTAAGCCAACAACATGGTACTACGTTTATGTATGTGCTGCCTACAAGTACCACACAAGCTTTGGTAGAATACACGTTGTTTACCGAGCAATTGCTAGAACAAACAGATTATAAAAATGCACTTAAAGACTATATCCAAAATAAGCTTGGCATTACCGATTACAACATAGAACATGAAGAATTTGGCATTATACCAATGACCAATATTGATTTTCCAAATTGCAATGGTCATATTATTAATATTGGTATAGCAGGCGGGCAAGCAAAAGGTAGTAGTGGCTATGCGTTTCAATTTATACAAAAGCGCACAGCAGAAATTGTGACTTCGTTGGTTAAAAATCAACATTCATTTACTAAAACCACCTTTTCAGAAAAGAAGTTTAAATTATACGATAGCGTTCTACTCAATGTATTGCATCACAAAAAATTAAATGGCGATACCATTTTTGCGGATATTTTTCAAAAAAATAACCCCAAAACCATTTTTCGCTTTTTAGATAATGATAGCAACTTGCTAGAAGATTTGCAAATAATGAATAGTGTACCTACAAGTATTTTTCTTAAAGCAGCATTACAAGAGTTATTTCATTAACGCATAACTCTATCAAAGTAAATCAGATCCATCATCATTAATCAGCAGTTACTCTGTGGCTAAAACAATCAGCAGTTACTCTGTTGCTAAAACCACTTCTTCTATCACTTTTGGAAAATGTTGGTGTTCTAGTTGGTGAATTTTAGCTGCCACCATATCAGGTGTATCATCTTTACTTACAGCGCAACTTACTTGAAAAATGTGTTTACCTTCATCAAAGTTTTCATTTACATAATGTATGGTAATGCCGCTTTCTATGTCTCCGCTTGCTACAACTGCTTCGTGTACAAAATTACCGTACATGCCTTTACCACCATATTTTGGCAGCAATGCTGGATGAATATTGATAATTTTATTAGGATAGGCTTGAATTAGGGCAGCAGGAACTTTCCATAAAAAGCCAGCAAGTACTATAAAATCAATATGTTTTGCTTTCAATGTATTTACATAAGCGTCACCTCTAAAAAAGATTTCTTTCTCTATTAGCAAAGTTTCAATGTTATTGGCTTTGGCAATGTTTAAAACACCCGCCTCTGGTTTATTGCACACAATCAAGGAAACTTGTATGTGTTGGTTTTTTTGTAAATGCTCAATAATTTTTGCGGCATTACTACCAGCACCAGATGCAAAAATTGCAATGCGCCTGGTTGTATTTACTTTTCTTGTCATTCTATTGGCCATTCTTTGTAGATAATTTCTAAAGAAAGTAAACTGCCCCAAAGGAATACTTATTAATAGTACGCAAAAAGGCCAAAGGATAGACATTGTAATAATGTATACAATAAAATATATTAAACCTTTTTCTAAAGAAGTGAAGCTGAGTAATTTTCTACCAACAAAGCCACACAAACTACCGCCGCAAGCAAAAGTGCAAATAATTAGTACGAATTGCAACCAGCTAACTTTCCATTTTTCTTTCCATTTTTTAAACATATGTCAAATGTGCAACTATTTTTTGAGTAATTTTTAGTGTCTTTTTAACAGTAGTGTGTTTAACAATTTCGTTTACAATTTTATGACAATTCAAATGGCAAAGTTTCAACAATCTTCTGAAACCCTTGCTATCAAAGGATAAAAAAAATTTTTTCGAGATGAGTATTTGTCAAGTTCCTGTCATATTTTTGCCACCGCAAAAGGATATTTCTCCTCACCTAAGAACAATAGATCGTGAATATGGTACGTCTTAGAAGTATAGCCAAAACATTTTTTCTTACGCTGACTGTTTTAATGGCTTTTTCGTTTTTAAATATTGCATCTGCACAAGATGGTAAAGCTTTGTTTTCAGCCAATTGTGCGTCTTGTCATGCGGTTAATAAACAATTAACTGGCCCTGCTTTGGCTGGTGTAGAAGATAGATGGCCTGATAAAGCCAAACTATATGCTTGGATTAAAAATAACCAAGCTTTCTTAAAAACTGGCGATAAATATGCGAATGATTTGTACAATCAGTACAATAAATCAGCAATGAATTTATTTACCAACCTTTCTGATAAAGAAATTGGTGCGATATTAGGTTATATAAAGGCATATAAAGATCCAGTAACTACGCCAATACCTGGGGATCCTAAAGGCGAGTCTAGCGATAACTCTCTATTATTTGGAATTCTTACTTTGGTTTTAGCTGTTGTTGCTTTAATCTTATTACAAGTAAATAGTAATCTTAAAAAATTATCAGACGATAAAGAAGGTGTACCAGCACTAGAGCCAGTTGCTTTTTGGAAGAATAAAGCATATATAGCAGTTGTTATTGTTATCTTATTTATAGTAGGTGGTTACTACACTACAATGGGTGCAATTAACTTGGGTAGAAGTAAAGATTATCAACCAGAGCAACCTATTTATTATTCTCACAAAGTTCACGCTGGTATCAATCAAATTAATTGTCAATACTGTCACATAGGTGTTTATCAAGGTAAGCAAGCTACTTTACCTTCGGTAAATGTGTGTATGAACTGTCACATGGCTATTAATGAGTACAAAGGCGAGAAAATTATTAATGAAGACGGTGTAGAAATTAATGGTACAGCCGAAATTCAAAAATTATATAAATACGCTGGTTTTGAAGAAGGTAAAACTTGGGATGCTACAAAAGCAAAACCAATTGAGTGGGTAAGAATTCATAATTTACCTGACCACGTTTATTTCAATCACGCTCAGCACGTAAACGCTGGTAAAGTTGCTTGTCAAACTTGTCATGGCGAAATCCAAAAAATGGGCGAGGTTAAACAACAAAACGACCTAAGTATGGGTTGGTGTATCAATTGTCACCGTGAAACTAAAGTTCAATTCAAAGACAATGGTTTCTACAGCATTTACGAAAAATACCATGCTGATTTAAAGAGCGGTAAAATTGATAGCACAAAAGGTATTACCGTTGAAAAAATAGGTGGTACTGAATGTCAAAAATGTCACTATTAATAAGAGCCAATTAGTTATTAGCCAAAAGGTTAACTGCTAGTTTTAATAACAATAATACCTGATTAATGTAACAGGTTGTAAGGGTTTTACATTAGCATATTAGCTAATTATCACATTATAAGATTATGAGTAAAAAGCATTGGCAAAGTTTTGGGGAATTGAATAATTCTGATGCTTATAAGCAATCAGTAAAAGATGAGTTTCGTGAAGATTTACCTATGGAAGCCGCTGATAATGGGTTTCTTGAAGGTAAAACGCCACGTAGAGATTTCTTAAAATATTTGGGTTTTAGTACTGCTGCTGCGGCTGTTGCTGCAAGCTGTGAAATGCCAGTAAAAAAGGCAATTCCTTTTGCTAACAAACCAGAAGATATTGTACCAGGTATTGCCAATTATTACGCTACTACTTATGTACAAGATGGCGACGCTGTAAGTGTTATTGCCAAAGTACGTGATGGTCGTCCTATAAAAATAGAAGGTAACGATTTAAGTCCTATTACAAATGGCGGTACTTCTGCAAGAGTACAAGCATCTGTTTTAGATTTATACGATACATCTCGTTTACGTTTTCCCTTAATTGATAATAAAGAAGTTAAATTAGAAGATATTGATAAAGCAGTAGCTGCTGGTTTAGCAACTGCTGGTAATATAGTTGTGTTAACTTCTACAGTGGTGTCTCCTTCTTCAAAAGAAGTCATTGCACAATTTTTAGCAAAATATTCTGGTAGCAAGCATGTAACTTTTGATGCAGTTTCTTACAGTGGTATTCTACAAGCTAATGAAGCTAGTTATGGTAAAAGAACAATTCCTTCATACAGATTCGATAAAGCAAAAACAATTGTAAGCATAGGTGCTGATTTTTTAGGCACTTGGTTGAGCCCAGTTGAATTTGCAAAGCAATATGCAGTTGGTAAAAGAATAGACGAGAAGAAACCGGAAATGAGCAAGCATTTTCATTTTGAAACTGTGGCAAGTTTAACTGGTAGCAATGCAGATGAAAGAATTTTACACCGTCCATCTGAAACGGGTTCTGTAGTAGCTGCTTTATTAGCTGCTGTTAATGGTCAAGCTGTTAGTGGTTTAGACGATAAACTAAAGAAAGGTATAGAAAAAGTTGCTAAAGCTTTGGTTGCTACTAAAGGAGAATCATTAGTTGTTGCTGGTAGTAATGATGTAAATGTTCAAATTTTAGTAAATGCTATTAACGAGGCTTTACAAGCAAATGGTACAACTATAGATTGGAGTGCTACTTACAATACACGTCAAGGTATTGATGCTGATATGGTGAAGTTAGTTGCTGATATGAAAGCTGGTACTGTAGGCGGTTTAATTATCTATGGGGCTAATCCTGCTTACGCTTGGTTTAATAGCAAAGAGTTTGTTGAAGCTTTGAAAAAAGTAAAAGTGACCGTTTCTTTCAACACAAAAGCTGATGAAACAACACAACTTTGTAAATATGTAATTCCTGATCATAACTATCTTGAAAGTTGGGGTGATGCAGAAATTAAAACTGGTTACTATTCATTTGTACAACCTACCATTTATCCATTGTTCAAAACACGTCAATGGCAAGATAGCTTGTTAAAATGGAGCGGCGCAACTACTGATTATTTAGCTTTTTTGAAAACTTATTGGAGTGGTAAAGTAGGTGGTGAAACTGGTTGGGATAAAGTATTGCAAGATGGTGTAATTAATCCCGCTGCTGCTGTGATTACAACTGCTAGCTTTAATGCTGCTGCTGTTGCAGGTGCAAGTGCAGCCATTTCTAGCTACAAAAAGAGCGATAAAATTGAATTGGTTTTATATCAAAAAGTAGCCATTGGTGAAGGTCAAGGTACTGCAAACCCTTGGTTGCAAGAATTACCCGATCCAGTATCTAAAGCTACTTGGGATAACTACTTGGTTATTTCCCCGGCTTTAGCTAAAACGCTATTAAAAATTGATTTATCAGTTGGTGGCGAAGCTGATGCTTATGAGGTACAACCACCAAAACATGTAGTAGAAATTACTGCTGCTAATGGTGCCAAAGTATCTTTACCAACACTAATTATTCCTGGTACACACCCTAGCACTGTAGGTATTGCAGTTGGTTACGGTCGTACTGAGAAATTAGGTAAAGGTGTATTAGCAGATGAAGGTGGAAAAGGCATGGGTGCAAACGCATTTCCTTTTGCCAGTTTAGTAAATGGTACAGTTGCTTATTCTGTTGCTGACGTTACATTAAAAGATACTGGTGATTTATACAAAGTAGCGATTACTCAAACACACAATATTTACGATACACCACAAGGTAATCGTACTGAGGTGATGAAAGAATTGACTTTGGCAGAGTTTAAACACAATCCAAACGAGATTTTAGAAGAGCGTGACAAGGAATTAAAGCCTTACGGTGGTATTGCCAACTTTGAGAAAGAAGGTACTATTTACCCAACATTCGATAGACCAGGTATTAAATGGGGCATGAGTGTTGATTTAAACACTTGTAATGGTTGTGGTGCTTGTGTAGTAGCTTGTAATGCTGAAAATAATATTCCTGTTGTAGGTAAAATACAAGTAGCTAAGGCACATGAAATGCATTGGTTACGTATTGATAGATATTACACTGGTGATCCTGAAAATCCAAATGTAGTATTCCAACCGTTGATGTGCCAACACTGTGACAATGCTCCTTGTGAGAACGTTTGTCCGGTAGCTGCAACTAACCACAGCAGTGAAGGCTTAAACCAAATGACTTATAACCGTTGTATTGGTACAAGATATTGTGCTAACAACTGTCCTTATAAAGTACGTCGCTTTAACTGGTTAGATTATACTGGTGCTGATAGTTTTGGTGATAATCAACAACCATTAGTAGATGAAGGTGGATTGAACGAAGTGGTTTTAGACATGAATGACGACTTAACAAGAATGGTATTAAATCCAGATGTTACAGTACGTGCAAGAGGTGTAATTGAAAAATGTTCTTTCTGTGCGCAACGTTTACAAGCATCTAAATTAACTGCTAAAAAAGATAGCCGTCCATTAGAAGATAGAGACTTGAAAGTTGCTTGTCAACAAGCTTGTCCTACCAATGCGATTGTTTTTGGTAATGCTAACAGCGAGAAGAGTGAAATTACAACTGTTCGTAAAGCAAATGAAAAACGTTTATTCTTATCACTTGAGCAGTTACATGTGTTACCAAATGTGACTTACATGGCTAAAGTGAGAAACATAGAAGAAGAAGGTGAACATCATGGTGCTGAGCATAAAGGTGAAGAGAAAAAAGAAGATGCTAAAGTTGAACATGCTGGTCACTAGGAGTAAATAGAAATGGTGGGCAAGCACAGTAAAGTATCTAACAGATGCAGTGTGCGACGCAACCGAAGATAAATAGTAGTAAAAAAGCTGGTTACATAAATATTCCTGAGAGTAATATCGAGGGTTAATAATAACAAGAGACAGATGCATTTAAAGTACGAATCACAATTAAGGGAACCGTTAGTAACGGGCGACAAAAATTACCATCAGGTAACTGAAGATATTTTAGCCCCTATTGAAGGCAAGCCAACGAAGCTTTGGTACGTGGGTTTTTACATTGCCGTTGCATTGTTGCTATTTGGTGTGTATAGCGTATACAGAGAGGTAACTTACGGTATTGGTCAGTGGAATTTGAATAAAACCATTGGTTGGGGTTGGGATATCACCAACTTCGTATGGTGGGTAGGTATTGGTCACGCCGGTACTTTGATTTCTGCGATTTTGTTACTATTTAGACAAGGTTGGCGAACTGGTGTAAACCGTGCTGCTGAGGCGATGACAATTTTTGCCGTAATGTGTGCTGGTCAGTTTCCAATTTTTCACATGGGTCGTGTATGGATGGCCTTCTTTGTATTGCCTTATCCTAATAGTCGTGGTCCTTTATGGGTGAATTTTAACTCTCCATTGTTGTGGGACGTATTTGCGATTTCTACTTATTTCACAGTATCATTATTATTCTGGTATAGTGGTTTAATTCCTGATTTTGCTACTGTACGTGATAGAGCAAAAACTAAATTACGTAAACATTTATATGGGTTAGCAGCTTTCGGTTGGACGGGTTCTACCAAACATTGGCAACGTATAGAAAGCTTACACTTAGTATTAGCAGGTTTATCTACACCACTAGTATTATCAGTACACACAATTGTATCTTTTGACTTTGCTACATCTGTAATTCCTGGTTGGCACACGACAATTTTCCCACCTTATTTCGTAGCAGGTGCGGTATTCTCAGGTTTTGCAATGGTACAATCGTTAATGATTATCGTTCGTAAAGTATTTGGTTTACAAGATTATATTACACTTGGTCACATTGAAGCAATGAACAAAGTAATTGTAACCACTGGTTCAATTGTAGGTGTTGCTTATTTAACCGAGTTGTTTATGGGTTGGTATAGCCAAAGCAAATATGAAGGTTATACTTTCTGGTACAGCCGTGCTAATTTGTTCAGTCCTTATGGTTGGAGTTATTGGGGCATGATGGCTTGTAACGTGTTAAGCCCTCAGATTTTCTGGTTTAAGAAAATGAGACGTAATCTTTTCGTTACTTTCTTCATGAGTATTATTGTGAATGTAGGTATGTGGTTTGAGCGTTTCGTAATCATAGTTACCTCTTTATATCGTGACTACTTACCATCATCTTGGAGCGTTTATTATAGCCCTTCAATTTGGGAAATTGGTTTCTACTTAGGTACGTTTGGTTTATTCTTTACATGCTTCTTCTTGTTCGCTAAATACTTCCCTGTAATTGCAGTTGCTGAGATTAAATATGTATTGAAAACAACTGGTAATAACTACAAAGATGATATGGCTGAAGTAGAAGCACAAAAACTGGATGAGTTTGTGCATGATTACGCACACTAGTTGATGAGAAAAAGTTGAGTGAATTAATAACAATGTTTCACTATAGTCTAACGACTATGGTCTATAGATATAAAAATTGACTATGGCAAAGAAGAAATTTGTGATTGGTTGTTTTGATAACGAGGACGTATTATTTCCTGCGGTAAAAAAAGTACGTACTGCGGGTTATAAAATACAAGACGTTTACACACCATTTCCTGTACATGGTTTAGACCATGCATTAGGAATGAGAGAGACTAGCTTACACACTGCTGGTTTTATTTATGGCGTTACCGGTTTAACGACTGCCATTAGCTGTATTAGTTGGATTTTCACAAAAGACTGGCCTTTAAATATTGGTGGCAAGCCACACTTTGCTTTGCCAGCTTGGATACCTATCATGTTTGAGTTAACAGTTTTATTTGCTGCTGTAGGTATGGTATTAACGTTCTGCTATTTGTGTCAATTAGCACCTGGTGTAAAAAAACACCACTTTCATGCAAGAGCTACAGATGATACTTTTGTAATGGTAATAGAGTGTACAGATAAAACTAACACTGACGATTTACAAGCGTTTTTATCGAATGCAGGAGCGCTAGAAACTAATTTACAAATTGCTGAAGAAGGCTGGTGGTTTGGCAGATATGATCAAGATGAAATGCCTTTTGAATCAACTCAAATCGTTGCTGCTTAATAATTATAATACAAGATGAAGAAATTATCAATCATAGCTATTTTGTGTGCAGGCGCAGTTATTGTAAGCTGTAGCGATGTGAAACGTAAACCTGGTAGCATTTATATGCCAGATATGGCTTATAGTAGAGCTTACGAATCTTATGCAGATCACAGTAATTTAGCTGAAAAAGGAATAAACTACAACAATAGACCAGTTGAAGGTACCATTGCACGTGGTGAGGAAATGCCTTTCCACATATCTAAAGATGCAGCAGGTGATACAACCAATTATTTTGCTTCTAGAGCTGTAAAAAATCCAATTGATAGCTTAACTGACAAACAACTAGTTGAAGCTGAAAGATTATATCTGATTAATTGCGGTATTTGTCATGGTGCTAAATTAGATGGTAATGGTCCTTTATATAAAGGTGGTGAAGGGCCTTATGCAGCAAAGCCAGCAACTTTAGTTGGAGATGTTAAATATGAATCAATGCCAGATGGTCAGATGTTCTACTCTGTAGCGTATGGTAAAAACTTAATGGGTAGTTATGCCTCGCAATTGAGCAGAACACAACGTTGGATGGTAATCAAGTATATTAAAGAAAAGCAAGCTGCTGCTAAAGCAACAGTTGCACCTGCAACAGAAATTGCTACTGCAAAATAATTTTAAAATAGTTATCGAAAAATATTCGACGGACATTCAAAACACAAACAATGGCATCTATAAAAGAACAATTTGAAATTCCTTCCAAACTTAAAACTTGGTCTCTCGCCTTAATAGGCGTTGGTTTGGTGGCATTGATAATAGGCTTTATTACGAAAGGTAGAGGTACTGAAGAAGAACAAGTAGAATTTATAGGTACAATTATGTACAACACTATATTTTGGACATTGGTATGTAATGCAGCTATGTTCTTTATCTGTGTTTGTACGCTAGCAATGGGTGGTTGGTACCAGGCTTTTAGAAGAATACCTGAAGCTATTTCAACATTAGTTCCAATTTTCGGTAGTATCACGCTCGTTGTTTTAT
>JAAFHG010000010.1:16300-23232 GCA_013297585.1 Chitinophagales bacterium | reverse complement strand
CAAGTTGAAATAGCAAATAAATATCGATGGCTTGGTATTAAGGATGAATTTAAAGATACCCAAGATTTTAAAAGTAAACTCGAAGAAACTTTTAACCACAAAGCTTTTTATACCAAGACTGATATTCAAAACTTCGCAATGAAACTTGGATTTCAAGTATTTGCATACTGTGAATGGCAAAGATTTAGTGAAATAACTAAAATATATCCAAACCAAACATTTGTATATTATTTAAAAATAAAATATTAATGTTTGCACAAACATTATACTTATATACTGATTCATATTTGGACAATAATCCCTTGGCTTGATTCTTAGATAAATTAGAAAATTTAAGCCGACCTTTTTAGCACTTTCCTTGGTAATACAGGTCGGCTTAAAAAATAAATGTAAGAGGTCAGTACGTGCATTTGCTAGTATTGACTTATCACTTTATGCCAATTGTTTAAATCAACACTACTTTTTCCATTACATCACCAGCTTGTATTTGGTCAATAATTTCAACACCTTCAATTACTTTACCAAAGCAAGTGTGTACACCATCTAAATGGCTAGTATTGTTACGACTGTGGCAAATGAAAAATTGTGAGCCACCTGTGTCTTTGCCTCTGTGTGCCATTGACAATACGCCACGGTCGTGGTATTGTTTTGCGCCACTTGTTTCGCATTTAATGGTGTAACCTGGGCCACCAGCACCGTTACCAATAGGGCAGCCACCTTGAATCATAAAATCTGGTATTACTCTATGAAATTTAATGCCATTGTAAAACCCTTCACTGATTAGTTTCTTAAAATTTGCAACAGCAATTGGTGCTGCATCGTCGTACAATTCAAATGTTATCACACCTTTAGCGGTAGTAATAGTGCCTTTGGTTAATGTTGTTTCGCTCATATAAATATCAAATTAGGTTGCGAAAGTAAAGGTTTGTAATGATTGTGTTTGGTTCATTAAGTGGCTTTTGAAGCAATTGAAGATTTGCGCCATGTGAATTCTGCTTAAAGCTTGAATTATTTGAGTTTTACTGGCAATTGCAAGTCTTTTTTACGAGATTACCAGAAAAATGATTTATTAGAATTACGAATGGACAGCTAAATCAAACGTTTATTCTTATTTTTAAATTGTTTATAATTTCGGATAAAGCGTTGCATATTGTGATCTTTTTCTAATAAAGAATGGGGGAAATTTTTATAACTGCTTTTATGTATTTTACATTTAAAATTTAGATTATGGGAAGAATAATATTTCATGAAAATAGAAAGGTATACTTACTCACAAAAGATGAATTTACAATTTTCTTGAATTCTAATGCAACGTTTAAAATTTCCGAAGAAGAAGTTGCTTCAGGTAGTTATTCCCTAAAAGAATACGCACCTCAATCTAGAAAGACAGGTCGTTATCATTTCACTATGAGGGCTAATATTACTGAAGAACTAGTGGGTATTAGTGGAAATAGTCATGAATCATTTCATATATATTGGGAATTAATTGATGAGTTAAAATTAGATGATTTGACTATTATGATTTTCTCTGGCTGGGGGGATTTTAACACTAGTGGAGGTCTTTCACAATTTGAAGGATATGAAATTGGGGTGCAAAGAAATATGCTAGAAGATATTATTATTCGATTAATAAAATTCTACCCAGATACTTTTCCATTATCTAAAATGCAAAATGTAATTGGGCTAGAAAATTTCTACTCTAAATCTGTAGATGAGCAAATAGAAATTATATTAAGACAATCTATATCACATTTTGAAAAATGTAATGGCAAGATACGGCATGGGGATTTTGAAAGAGAATTGGAAATGCTAATTATTTATATGTTTATTAGGAAAACAGAGTTTCTAGATTTTACACTTGATTATATTGAAAAGAGTTTGCTTAATAATATCAAATCTGGTGATTTAGATGTAGTCGGGAAAACTGTAGAAATAGCAAGAAAAATTTGGCCATTCAGATTTTTAGAGATTGATAGTAAACATTTAATCGAAGATATTTCGATGAATTTATTTACGTTTTCGGATTGCAATGCTTTTTTAGGAAAGTATTTTAGATTATTTCATCAAATCCCATAAATAAGACCAGAGTTCCTAGCGACTTTTATTTATTTTATCGCTTAGAGAAGAATTGCTAGCAGATTGGGCGTTATGTCAAAATGGTCAGAAGCCTTTTAATATTGATCCTTTAAAATAGTATTGTATGTATCAAGCGGTTATAAAAGTACAACCATTAGAAAACTACAATCTTCTTATTACGTTTAAAAACGGTGAAGAAGGTGTATTTGATATGAAACCATATCTTGCATTAGAGATTTTTAAACCATTGCAGGATACAACTATTTTTAATACAGTAAAAGTTAGTTTTGATACCATTGAGTGGTGTGGTGAAATTGATATAGACCCTGAAACACTGTATCAAGGCTATGAGAAAATAGTTGCTAGCACGGTATAAAATAAATAAGCCCGCAGTTTCCTGCAGGCCATTCGCAATCATCCACCATTCAAAAAAACATCTTACGCCTCGTTTCTAAACACCACTACATTATCAAACATATCTACCAATACCGGCTTGGTTTTATCTATCGAGCCACCTAGTATTTTTTTACTTAGCTGATTAATGATTTCTTTTTGAATTAAACGTTTTAATGGTCGTGCACCAAATTGTGGGTCGTAACCATTTTCTGCTAAATAATCCAATAAATATTCAGAGAATGTCAACTCAATACCATTTTTTGCAACTAGTTGTTTTAAACTTTCTAGTTGTATGGTAATAATGCCCTTGATTTCTTTTTTCATCAATGGCTGAAACATAATCACTTCATCTATTCTGTTCAAAAACTCTGGTCTAATGGTTTGTTTTAACAAATTCACCACTTCAATCTTTGTTTTTTCTACAACCTCGTCTCTATTGGCTTCAGTTACATTTTCAAAAGCATCTTGAATAATGGTGCTGCCCATATTGCTTGTCATGATGATGATGGTGTTTTTAAAATTCACCACACGGCCTTTATTATCTGTCAATCTACCATCATCTAACACTTGTAGCAATACGTTGTACACATCAGGATGCGCTTTTTCAATTTCATCTAGCAATACTACGCTGTAAGGTTTTCTACGCACAGCTTCTGTTAGCTGACCGCCTTCATCGTAACCAACATAGCCAGGAGGCGCACCTACCAAACGGCTAACCGTATGCTTTTCTTGGTACTCACTCATGTCTATACGCGTCATCATATTTTCATCGTCAAACAGATAGTCTGCCAAAGCTTTTGCCAACTCTGTTTTACCCACACCTGTAGTACCTAAGAAAATAAATGAACCAATTGGCTTTTTAGGGTCTTGCAAGCCAGCCCTGCTTCTTCTAATCGCATCTGCAATAGCAGTTATGGCTTCTTCTTGACCAATCACTTTTTTATGCAGTTCGTCTTCTAAATTCAAGAGTTTTTCTCTTTCGCTTTGTAGCATTTTGCTCAGAGGAATGCCAGTTACTTTCGAGATTGCCGCAGCAATATCTTCTGCATCTACTTCTTCTTTTAGCAAGCGCTTTTCAGAAAAACTATCTAATTGGTTCGTCAATTCTGTAATAGCTATTTCCTCATTTTTTATTTTACCGTAGCGTATTTCAGCCACCTTACCAAAGTCACCATCACGTTCTGCACGTTCAGCTTCTGTTTTAAGGCTATCAATATTTGCCTTAGCCGTTTGTATCTTTTCTACAATCTCTTTCTCTTGTTTCCATTTGGCTTTAAGCGTATCTCTTTCTACACTTAGCACTGAAATTTCTAACGATAAATCTTTTAACTGCGCTTCATCTTTTTGCCAACGGATTTTTTGATTCTCTGTCATTTGTGTTGGCGAACCTTCGGTTTCACGTTTTATTGCTTCCCTTTCTATTTCCAATTGGCGAATTTGGCGTTCCAATTTATCCAATTCTTCTGGCATAGAATTCATTTCGAGCCTCAATTTTGCAGCGCTTTCGTCTATTAAGTCAATGGCTTTGTCAGGTAAAAAACGGTCACTAATATAGCGGTGCGATAATTCTACTGCTGCAATAATGGCTTCGTCTTTTATGCGTACATGGTGGTGCGTTTCGTAGCGGTCTTTAATACCACGTAAAATGCTCACCGCATCGTCTACACTTGGTTCGTCTATCAATACTTTTTGAAAACGACGTTCCAATGCTTTGTCTTTCTCAAAGTATTTCTGATACTCATTTAACGTAGTTGCACCCACAGCCCTTAACTCACCACGAGCCAAAGCTGGTTTTAAAATATTAGCTGCATCCATAGCGCCGTCGCCACCACCTGCACCTACAAGCGTATGTATTTCGTCAATAAACAAAATGATTTCACCGTCGCTTTCGCCTACTTCTTTTACCACGGCTTTTAAGCGTTCTTCAAATTCACCTTTATATTTAGCACCTGCTATTAGCAAGCCCATATCTAGGGCAAAAATGATTTTGCTTTTCAAATTTTCGGGCACATCACCATTTACAATGCGTATGGCTATACCTTCTGCAATGGCGGTTTTACCCACACCTGGCTCACCCACCAAAATGGGGTTATTTTTATTTCTTCTTGATAAAATGTGTAGCGTTCTGCGTATTTCTTCATCACGACCAATCACTGGGTCAAGCTTGCCTCTACGTGCCAAATCGTTTAGATTCTTGGCATATTTCTGCAAGGCATTAAATTGGTTAGAGGCTGTTTGTGAGTTAACCGTACTGCCTTTTCTCAATTCTGTAATGGCTGCTAATAAACCTTTTTCTGTAAGGCCAGCATCTTTCAATAGTTTAGAAGTATCATCATTTACTTGCAATAGGCCAATTAGTAAATGTTCTACACTTACAAATTCATCTTTAAACTTGGCTATAGATGCAGCCGCTTTTAGCAACGCATTGTTTAAATCTCTACTTAAGTTTTGAGCAGGTTCTGTGCCACTCGCTTTTGGTAGCTTTTTTAAACTGTCATCTAATTTTAAGTCTATTAAGCTGGTGTTTACAGCGTTTTTCTTCAATAGGTAATCTATTGAACTATCATCGTCATTTAATAAAGCTTTTAGTAAATGATTGGTTTCGATGTTTGGGTTACCATTATTAAACGCCACTTGTTGCGCCACTTGAATGGTTTCCTGAGCTTTGATGGTATAATTATTAAAATTCATATTTTTAGATTGATAAAGTTTAACACAAAAGAAGTTTCACACTAAGGAACAAAGGATACAACGTACACTAAGGTTTATGTATCATTAAAAAAGTTTGAGATTACATTAACCTAGTAAAGAAACTTTAGTACTTTATATTAGCTTAATTATTAAAAAAATGTCTTTGTGTACTTCGTCTTCTTCGTTTCTTTGTGTGAAATACTCAAACTCTAATCCAACAACATAATTCGGAAAAAATGTCTGTAAATTGTAATTTAACCTGTCGCAAAGTCTTATCTGTATTGAGTTTCGTGCTATTGTTTCAGTTTGCCCATGCACAATACGACTTTAGTGGTATTGAGAAAAAATTTGAAGCCGCTAAAGATGATATTGGGAAAAATTTTGTGTGCCTCATTTATAAAGACGGTAAGATTATTTACAAAAAAAATGTAGAAGGTTTTGACGCTAGGGCGCAAGCATATATTGGCCAAGCAAGTAGATGGTTAGTAGTGGCATTGGTAATGAGCTATGTAGACCAAGGCAAAATAAACCTAGACGAAAAAGTGAGTACCTACCTACCAATATTTGCCACTTATGGTAAAAAGTACATTACCGTTCGTAATTGCCTTACTGAAACCACAGGTATAAAATCTTGTAGCCCTTCGGGCAAAACACTAGAAGAAAGGGTAAATGCTTACGCTAGCAAATGCGACATTAATACTAATCCCGGAGAAGCTTTTGATTACGATAATATTGGTATTACCATTGCTGCTCGTGTATGTGAAGTGGTTGCTAAACGTGGCTTTGAGCAAATCATCAACGAGAAAATTTTTAGACCAATAGGCATGCGTAACTCTAGTTTTTTCAGCGAATCTGGTAATGTAAACCCTGCAAGTGGCGCTTTAAGTGCTGCAGAAGATTATGTGAACTTTATGAGCTTGTTTTTAAACAAAGGTGTATTTAAAGGCAAGCAAGTACTTAGCGAAAAAGCCCTTGAAGAAATGAGCAAAATACAAATTACCACTGCTACCATTAAGCTAGCACCAAAGCCTGTTGCAGGTTTTAACTATGCGTTAGGTATATGGGCTATTGAAGCGAATGATACTAAAGCTACAGCACTTACAAGCCCAGGTATGTTTGGTATGTTTCCTTGGGTAGATATTTGTAGAGGCTATGCCGCAGTTATTTTTCCTAAAGCTGGTAATGGTGAAAGTAAAAAGACCACATTAGTAGGTATCAAGCAATTCATTGATGGGGTAATTGGTGATTGTCATTAGGGTGAATGGTGAAAAGTGAATAGTGAAAAGTCAATGGTGAACATAGAACCCAAAACCCAAAACAATAAAACACTCACGAATGCCGCTTACCATTTATCACTCTAACTAACACCATGTACGAACACAAAACCCAACCTTTATTATCTACTAGCAAGTATTACAGCCGCCTATACCGTAGCATGGCGCTGTTTTTTGGCTTATTAAGTATTTGCCTAGCTATTGGTGTGTTGGGTTATCATTTTTTTGCCGAATTAGCATGGCTAGATAGCCTACACAATGCTTCTATGATATTAAGTGGTATGGGCCCTGTGGCAGAAATTAAAACCGTAAGCGGCAAACTGTTTAGTAGTTTTTATGCCCTGTTTAGCGGTGTGGCTTTTATTACTAATATTGGTTTGCTACTCACACCTGTAGTGCACCGCTTTTTCCATAAAATGCATGTAGAAAATAATTGAGTGGTGAAACGAGCTGTGGTGCTACTATTTAGCGCCTGTTGCGTCGCACACTTCTACG
>JAAFHG010000010.1:0-16290 GCA_013297585.1 Chitinophagales bacterium | reverse complement strand
TTTTAACACATTGTCAAAAATAGCAACAAATAGTTCACATAGCCTATGTTTTCTCACTCGAGCAGGTCTCTGACCTGTTCGTAATTGTTTACTTAGTTTAAAGTAGTTATTATGTTGTAGCTAAGTGACGCTTTAGCACTAGTCAGAGACTAGCGCTAGTGAGTGCATGTAGAAAATAATTGAGTTTCACACAAAGTAACTAAGAAGACAAAGGGCGCAAAGGTTTTTAACACATTGTCAAAAATAGCAACAAATAGTTCACATAGCCTATGTTTTCTTGGGTTTAACTATGTGGCTATGTGGTAAGTTTTTTTACAAAGAGGCATTGAATACAAAATGAAAGAGTCTAGCACCCACATTCACCATAAAACTTTATTACTATTTTTTGTCCATCTTTTCGTGTGATGGTAATAGTGCCTTCATCAATCCAAACCTCAGAATCTGTTGATTTTTTATATTTAATGTCTATGATTACTTTATATTCTTTGTTACCAAAAACTTCTACATGATTGAAGTTGGTAAAAGTGTTTGGTTCTGCACCAGATGATATGAGTTTGAGTTTTGTTTGTTGGTTATTGATAGTCATAAAGGCTAGACTATCTAAGTTGGTTACAATGATGTATTCTTTTTGGCTAAAAGCTCTTTCGTTAGATGAAAAATAACAAGAACACCCATCTATTTCAGCTGGAAATTGTGAGAACGACTGAATTGTTATTGGTTGCGGTACTAACTTTCTCTCTTTAGGTTCATTCATGTGCCAACATGCTGATAGTAATGGGCAAAGAATTATGCTTAATAAAATTGAAGTTTGTTTATGCATCTGTTATTTTAAAATCGTTAAAGCCTGTTTTACTAATTGCTCAACGAAGTATCTAACCGTACAAGTGTGCGACGCAACAAAAGCTAGATAGCAGTACTAGCGTTGGTTACATAAAAATTTACCCTTCCTTTTTTACAAACACAATTCTAGCTCGGTCGGCTTTGTACATGGCATCGTAAAACTTAGCGAGTTCTTCGTAGTCGCTTGCAGGAAAACGGCTGTTTAGTCTCTCTTTTAAGCGAATAAGCTGTATGGTGTTGGCAGTAACCGTGTAGTTTACTTTATAATTGCCAAACTTGTTGCTTAGGGCCACGTTTTGCGGTAGTGCTTCTACGGTGTAGCCGTCTGGTATAGTAATGTTTACGGTATCAATATCTTTGAAGGGATAGTTTAGGTCAATATCGTATTTGCGTGGCTTATCTAAGGGTAGGCGCATGGTACTTTTGTTAAACAAATTGGGCGTAATAAATAGGCGCTTACCAGAGGTAGAGGCATAATTTGGCGATGAAATGATGAGTATTTCATCCATTACTGGTATATAGCCTTTGGTTTCTTTGTACTCGTTTTTTTCTATTTTATAAGTAGGTAGGCTGATGTGTTCGTTTAAGTATTTGGTACGCTGTTCAGGTGTGGCTTGGTGTAGCAAACCATGTTGCTCCTCCTGTGCTAGGCCTGTAAAATGGGTTTTTACTTCGGCTTGTAGGTTGCCATCTTTATCTACCGTTGCTGTTACGGTACGTAGTTGCAAGTTATCGGTGTGTTTATAGTTTGGTGTTTTGGTAATGTAGCCGCCACCGCTTTTTTCATCTACCACATATACTTTTCTATTACCAGTAAATTCGCCCATATAGCCTGCGCTTACATCTTGGCTGGTACATTCAAGCCATATCGTATCCTTGCCATTGGGTACACAAGCAATTACATGGTTAAAATATTCAGCAGGAAAAGTTTCGTCTACTCTATCGCTGCCTCTACCACCATAAGCAATTACATAGTTGGCAGGTACACCTATTTCTTTAAGTAGCGCTACCATGTAGTTAGACAATGCTTTACAATCACCATATTTTTTCTCAGCTACATACTTGGCTTCAAAAGGTTGAAAGCCACCAATACCGAGCTGAATACTAATGTAGCGTGTGTTTTTTTGTAAGAAATCGTATAGCACTTTTGTTTTTTCTTCTATGGTAGTAAGCTTATCAGTAAGACTATGTACTTGCTGCTTAATGTTGTCTGGCAAAGCATCTCTATCTTTATTGAGCATTAACTGAAACTTGCCATAGTCTTGCCAGGTAGCAAAGCTGCCCTTATAACCTTGGTACACAAAATCAGTAGGTGCTATACGTACTTGCGGCAGTATTTCACGTAATGAAGGTTGCCCAAATTCTGTAACAATAGGCTTGAAGTTATTTAGCTCCCAAGTAATGGTTATTTCTTTTTCGGTAGTTGTAATTGGCTTGCCTTTGTAGTTATATTCTTTGTAGCGCAATTGATAATCTGCAGGGTAAATAACCTTGTACTTACTCTGTTGCACCGCATATTTATCACCATTAACAGGGTGCCAACTTTGTAGTTGGTAGGTACCTTTTATGTCTTGTTCATCCTCATATTCTATAGTGTAAGGGTAACTATTGTAATAGAAATTGTGGGCTTTAATTCTGTCATCTAGCATTAAGCTCATACCATCTTGTAGCGATACATCTACTATGTCTTTGCGCTTTACAGTTTTAAGTTTTTTACCCATCGCATCGTACAGCGTACCAGAAATATCGTACAGCGGCGATTTGGTGTCGTATCTATTTTGATATTCAGCGTATTCCGCACCATTTTCATTAAGTATTGTAATGGCATATTTGTGCTTTACAATGGTTTTTTCTAGCGATTTAATGTGTACTTCTATGTACTCGCTTCTTAGCACAGCATCTGCATCGGTTTTAAGCGAATCTGGTATTAAAGCCACATTATAATCTTGTGCTGTAGCCATTACACCCACAGTTATTAAACCTATAAACAACAAATACTTCATACAAATGGGGTTATTTTATTTTCTTAAATACAATTTGTTCAGCGTGTTTTTTTACAATAAAACCGTAGAAGTTTCTCAGTGTTTCATAATCATCGGGCATAAAATTGGCTTTTTCTAACACTATTTTACTTCGTAATTGAATGCGTGTACCGTCATTGGAAATAATGTACTCAAACACGCCTTCATTGTCGTTCAGTTTTACCCTTGTAGATTTTGGTAATTCATCTACTTTATAGCCTTTAGGTATTTCCATATTCAGGGAAAATACTTCATTTAGCTTATGAAGCATTTCTATTGGGTACAATCTTTCTGCCGATGTAAATGGATTTTGCTTAATGGCTTCGCTTAACAAAGGATTAAAATAAATAATATCTTCGTCGTTAAAGTTCAACTTTATATCGTACGACATTTTTAAAGGCTCATCATAATCTGGTAAAGAATCTAGCACCAAGTTTTGTATAGTTGTTTCGGATGAATAACCTTTTGCAAATTCTTTTAAGTAATCATCCACTTTTTTGCCAGCTAGCTTTTCACGTAAATGCACCGATTGGTAATAACCTAAGTTAGATGTAATAGAGCCATTTGTTTCGCCGTTTGCTTCATTAATAATAAATGCACTTGTAAATGTTTGTTCTGTTACATCATCAGTATTCATTGGTATTAAAATAGGCATTTTATCTATTATGCGTGCAGACGTATTATAGCAATCTTCTGGTAATTTACCAAACCCCATTTTTGGTACCGATGCATCTAGTAAATAGTAGGTTGAATCTATTAGTAACCGTGCAATTACATAGTTATATTGACTTAAAATAGCTGCTCCTTCAGTCACTCTACCATTATCTCTAGTGCTTAGCATTACAGGATGCACTTCAAAACCTGCATGGTTAAGCATAGCCGTAAGTACCAAATTAATATCAGTAACTGTACCTTTTTTAGTTTGGTATATTTTTTTTAAAGGTTCAGATAACCAAATAGAAGCATTGTAATCCGTACAGGTAAAATTATCTCTTACAAAAGCATAAATTTTTCTAGCTTTTTCTAAGTCGCTACTATCTTTTACAAGGCGTTTTACATCATCATCCATCCAGCCATCTTTATCTTCCAATACCGATTTATAATCTTCATCTTCAAGCACTTTTGCAATAGTTTCTATCCAACCCTTTATTATTTGTTGTGTGGGTGAATTCTCGCTCCATTTTATAGAGTGTAATTGAAAATCAATTTTTGAAAAATAGTTTTTAGACGAGGATGTAAAGTTTTCTGTTTTGAATGCAGGTGCATCTTTAATTGCCCAAATATGAAGCTTAGCAGTGCCACTAAAAGAATAATGGTCTGATGATTGCGAGGAACCACCCGAAACAATAACATTGTAACTTTTAAATATGCCTTTTGAGCTATCTATTGCATAATTTAAATAGCCCTGTGCTACAGGGTAGTAGGCAAACATGTGGGGTATTGTAACCTGATACTGGCTCCACAAAACTGGATATTTACCTTGAAATTGCCAAGAGCGTAGGCGCTCGTAATAAGGCGATTTTATAGTGTATTTATATTCAATAATACTACCCTCTTTAATATTAGAAAATGTAAATTTTCGAAAACTTCTAGTTCTATCGTACTTCTCTTTAAAAATAGCACTTTTATCAAGCTTAGTTTCTACAATAGTACCATTTTCAATATTGTAAGTAGTTGCTTCAAAATCTTCAAATTTTTCTTCCTCAGCCGAGGTATTGCCAATGTAAATAGGCACTTTAATAGTAGCCTCATCATATGCATTTTTATTTACCAAAAGTATACGCTTGGTACGTTTATGAATAAGCGTAAAATCGCCATTGCTATTGCCTTCAAATTCTGAGCTGCCAACGTCTACAAGCACTACTGCGTGGGCGTTAGAGTCAACCACAGGGGATGTTGGTTTAAAATCGGCAAGTGAAATTTTGTTAAGTTTAGTTACAGGTTTTGTTTGGCTGTATAAATTATTGCTAATAAGTAAATAACTTATTGTGAACAGTAAAATAATATTAGTTCTCATGTGTTATTTTTGGATAGTTGTATTACCAAATATATAAGATAAGTGCAAACAGCCCAAAAATGTTTATGCAAATCTGTGTTTTAATTTATGGTTGAGTAAATTTTGTAAAGCGCAATCGAAAGAGCATAGTTTTGGCATATGTCAATGGTTTTAAATTAAATCTGAATGGTTTTGCAACACATACAACAACATACGCAGTTCATCAAACAGGCTGCGCATCAGCTAGGCTTTGATTTTTGTGGTATTGCGAAAGCCAAACAGCTTGATGATGATGCTAGGCGCTTGGAAAAATGGTTATCGCAAAACATGAATGGCAGTATGCAATACATGGCTAACCATTTTGATTTACGTGTAGACCCAACCAAACTTGTACCTAGTGCTAAAAGTGTGATTACGTTATTGAAAAATTATTATCCTTCTCAGCAGCAGGCTGAAGATGCTGCCAAGGTATCTAAGTATGCTTTTGGTAAAGATTATCATGAGGTAATTAGGGCGCAATTAAAGGCTTTGCTAGCGCAAATACATACACATATTGGCGAAGTAAATGGTAGAGGCTTTATAGATAGTGCACCGGTGCTAGAAAGAAGTTGGGCATTGCAAAGTGGTCTTGGTTGGATAGGTAAAAACGGTAACCTCATCAATAAACAGCAAGGCTCGTTTTTTTTTATTGCTACGCTAATTGTAGATGTTGAGTTACAGTACGATGATGCATATGCTAAAGACTTTTGCGGCTCTTGCACACGTTGTATAGATGCATGCCCAACAGAAGCCATTTTGCCTAATAAGGTGGTTGATGGCAGTAAATGTATTAGCTATTTTACCATAGAATTAAAAGACCAATTGATACCAGATAACATGAAAGGTCAATTTGATGATTGGTTGTTTGGTTGTGATACTTGTCAAGATGTGTGCCCTTGGAATCGCTTTAGCAAACCGCACCAAGAAGCGCAATTTGAGCCACTAAACGAAGTGCTGAATTTTAGTATGAATGATTGGGAAATGTTGACGGAAGAAAGCTTTAAAGCCATCTTTAAAAACTCACCCATTAAGCGCAGTAAATACCAAGGTATACAGCGTAATTTGCAATTTATAAAGACTAGTTTTTAGTTTGAAGTTTGGGGTTTATAGTTTAAGAGTTCACAGTTTAAAAGTTTAGTACTCGAAATAATTCGTGAAATCACAAATCACAAATCAAAAATCATAAATCTGCAGGCTATGCTTTCATTTACCACTACACTTAAAAAATTTGACGAGCAAGGTGAGAAAACTGGCTGGACTTATATTAATATTTCTAGCGAGCAAGCACATGTGCTTAAACCAAATACCAAAAAGAGTTTTAGGGTAAAGGGCAAGCTAGATAGTTATACTTTCGAAGGTGTTGCTTTGGTACCAATGGGCGAAGGCGACTTTATCATCGCAGTAAATGCCACTATGCGGCAAGCCATTAAAAAACGCAAAGGTGATACGGTACAAGTGCAACTAGCATTTGACGAAAAAGGCTACCAACTTAACGAAGATTTTGTGGCATGCCTAAACGACGAACCCAAAGCTTTGGCCTACTTTAATACATTACCTAAAGGACATCAAAACTATTTTAGCAAATGGATTGAATCGGCTAAAACCATAGAAACTAAAACAAAAAGAATCACCATGGCAGTTATTGCATTGGCTAAGCAAATGGGCTATCCTGAAATGATAAGAGCTAATAAAGCTGCTAGTGAGCAGTGAGTAGGCAGTATTAAGTAGTGAGAAGGCAACAGGCAATAGTGAATAAATTTCACTTTTCACGTTTTCACCTTTCATATTTTTCAAGTTATGACTTTACAAGAACGAGATTATCAAGTTATATGGCATCCTTTTACGCAACAAAAAAACAGGCAAGCGCCTGTGCCTATTGTAAAAGGTAAAGGCACGTTGTTGTTTGATGAAAATGGCAATACCTATATAGATGCTATTAGTAGTTGGTGGGTTACTTTGCATGGCCATGCGCACCCATACATTGCTGAAAAGTTGTACCAACAAGCATTACAGCTTGAGCAGGTAATATTCGCTGGCTTTACACACGAACCTGCGGTGGCTTTAGCAGAAAAATTATTGCCATTATTACCTAACCAATTTGCTAAAATATTTTACAGCGATAATGGTAGCACCTCTACAGAAGTCGCTTTAAAAATGGCCTTACAGTTTTGGTGGAACGGTCGGTCGACGGTCGATGGTCAACGGTCCACCGAAAGAACCAAAATCCTCGCTTTTAACAATGCCTACCACGGCGATACTTTTGGTGCAATGAGTGTGAGCGATAGAAGCGTGTTTACATTGGCCTTTCACGATAAACTGTTTGAAGTGGTGTTTGTAGATACACCTACTACTGACAATATAGATGCATTAATTGCTACCGTAAACCAACACAACAGTACCATAGCTGCTTTTATTTACGAGCCTTTGGTGCAAGGTGCTGGCGGTATTAAAATGTACGATGCTACTTTAATGGATAGCTTGCTTGCTGCCGTAAAGCAACATGGCATTATTTGCATTGCCGATGAGGTGATGACGGGCTTTGGCCGTACAGGAAAATTATTTGCTAGCGAATATCTCACCCATAAGCCTGATATTATTTGCTTAAGTAAAGGCCTCACAGGCGGTACTATGGCGCTAGGTGTTACAGCTTGTACCGATGCTATTTATCAAGCATTTGTAAACGACGATAAACTGAAAACTTTTTTTCATGGGCATTCGTTTACGGCTAATCCATTGGCTTGCACTACTGCCTTGGCTAGTTTGCATTTATTGGCGCAAAACAATTGTCTACAAACCATTGCTTGGATAGAAGCGGCAAACAAAGCGTTTGCAGAAAAACTCACCACTCACTACTCACCACTTACTATTAAAAATGTACGTGTGCTAGGTACTATTCTAGCTTTTGAAATAGCAAGCGGTAAAGATGAATACCTTAACAATATTGCCTCCATTATTACACAAAAAGCAATGGCAGCAGGTGTGTACATAAGGCCGCTTGGCAATACCGTTTACATCATGCCGCCCTATTGCATTACCGCTGATGAATTGCAAAAAGTGTATGAGGTGTTAGAAAATATAGTTGTAGAAATTGCGAAGGTTTAATTAGTTGCATATGAATGTACCAAGGGCATTACCACTATTGTATCTATTCAAAACGTTTATCCATCCTTCTTTTTACGTGTATAATTTTATGTATTACTATTTTGTGAGAGAGGGCATAGTAGCGATAGATGATATAATAAGGAAACACCTTCATTTTGCATTGCCTAAACTGATGTACTACTATGGCATATAATTCTGGATTACGAGCAATTTTTAAGATAAAATGATTCACTTCTTCCAAAAAATTAGTAGCTGCTACATCACTTTTATCATTGTACCAATCAATTATTTGCTCTATTTCAGTGTATACTTTGGCAGAAACGGTAATTTTAGCTGCCATGCTGTATTAGTTTTTTCTTAAGTGCAGTGTAACTATCATTCCAATCTGTAAAATCTTTACTACCGCTTTCATACGCCTCATTACTTTCTCGCAATTCGTTCAGTATCGCTTCATCTTTTGCCCAGTAAGGCGTAGCTTCCATTTCTTCTATTTGAAATTTTAATGCTTGCAATTTATCTTCCGCTGTTATCCCCTTTATTTTTTCAATTAAGCTAGCTTGTAATAATTGGGTATCCATACGTTTTCTTTTTCCTAAAAGTAGTATTTGTGAACGATTTTATTGGTAAGAATTTTTATTAGCGCAGGCCTTTGGTCTGTGATTGCCCGTTACTTAGTTATAAATACACCCAAAACAGATAACCAAGTGACAAGTAAGCACAAGTCGGCTATGCTTATTGCTATGCTACAGACTTGCGCTAGATGGAAGGAACATGTCGAACGATAGATGCTCTAGTCTACTTCCAGTATTTCTTTAATTCTGAAAACTGCACTATGGTCATAATTAATTATACCATTTTGGTCAGCGACGAGTTTCTTTAATTTTGTACCTCTGTTTCGTTGCTTTGCTCTTTCCTCACTGACTCTAACTTTATGAATAACTAAGTGTTCCGTCAACTGTATTCCTATTCTTCTTGCGGTTGAGATTATAAATTCTGCAAAACATTGTGTTGCTGCTAATTGTTTATTTGCAGACTCTGTGCCTTTTTTTAATTCTATTAATAGTAAGTAGAGATGCTGCCCTTCTTCTGCAAAAAGTATATAGTCACAGATTTTATGGAGCCCAGATTTTGTACTGAAGTAAGGAAATAGTTTGACTTTTGAAGGATCAAAACGATATAAAGTGTATTCAATACCGTGATGACAGATAATTTGCCTTCGCATTTCAAATGAAGCTCCTTTATGGTTTTTATCAATTTCCTGTAAAACCTTACTGTCATCAATATGACTACTATCAAGCAAAGTTTTAATCAAGTCTAGTTGACTAATTTGTTGCTTTGCCATATTTAATTGTATAAAAAAGATCGTCAGAAATTGAATTTAATTCATCAATTGTTTTGTCAAGAGTTTCTACTTCAAAACCATTTTCATCAATTTTTATGGGCTTTACTTCTGTTTGTTTTGAACTTTTGTTTTTGTAGTTGAACATATAAGCGCCGATATCATTATTTGATAAAAATTCATCTTTTCTATAATTGTATTTTTGAGCAATTTCAGCAACACCTTCGCTTAAGTTAGATAGCATTACCAAATTATTAAACTCTCTAACGATATAGTCGCTATGTGTGCTTATAACTAGACGTAAACCATGATTTATCAATCTTGCGAAAATCCTGGCTAGTTTCACTTGGTTATCTGGATGTAGATTTAACTCTGGTTCATCTATTATTACTAAATCATTTTTAGTTGCTCTGTGCTTTAAGTATATAACAAGACTAGCCAATGTTTTAACAATAGAAGAACTTTGGTGAAAAGACAATTTAATTTTTGGTGCTTTTTCACTTGCAAACTCAACATTGCCAGTTTCTTTATTAATGATCACTTTTCCTTTTAGAAGTTCAGTTTCAATTTCAGTAGCAAATTGATAATATTCACTATTGCGTTGTTGAATTATTTCTAAATCTTCTGCAACTTCTAGTCCGTCTCTTATCGGTTGTGGGTATCTAGTTTTTCGTTTAAATACCAAATCAAACAAGTTGAAATCTTTTTTAGTTGTTATAGCTTGAATATGTTCTAATGCATCATTTTTCCTTATTGATAATTCATTACTAAACGTATAAATTGAATTTCTCTCTACTGGAAAAATTGTTGATGAAACAATTGGATAATAAGCAAGAATTGTATATATTCTTGATAACAAAACAATTTCTAAGAAATTGAAAAAGTCTTTATTTTTAAGAGTGTTTTCAGGAATAATTAATTTTATTGTAGTGCTGTTGCGGAGTTTTATTATTTGAAAGGTGTAATCGTATAATTTTAAATTTTCATCAAAATATAAATTATCTAGTTTTTCAATAAAATCTTCTTTTGACTCTAAAAAATTTATTTCAGTTTTGCCAAAAAAATCTTTAGATCTGGATTCAGGTATCGCAAATAAATTCCAAAGATTTTCTTTTAAATTTTCAACTTCTTTATTTCGAAATCCCCAAATTGTTTCAAAATCTAGCGGAATTTCAATATGGTTATTCTCAATTAGTGTTTTTGACATTTCATCACTTAATCTAATTCCTAAGCTTTTGTTATCAAGTTTAGTAAGAGAATAAAGAACATACGCCATGTAAGTTTTTCCAGTTCCGTTCGGACCACAAAAAACAGTTAATTTTTTGTCTAAATTGACAATAGCCTCTTTTATGGCACCAAGCTCTTTTATTTGAATAATCATTAATGCAATTATTAAGTTGCAAACTTAACTTATAAATTGATAAAACTAAAGTGCTTTTATACATTTTGGAGTACCTAATATACTCGTAGCTAACTCGCAAATTGCCATATGTTTAGCAGCAATTTGTCAATTGCTTTATTAAGGCAAACATATCTATTTAAAAGAAACTACAAACTCAAAAACAAAGGCTACCAACCTACCCCTAAGTTGGCAGCCGTTTGTTGTTCGTAAGCCGTATTTGGTTTTTCTTACCTAAATGCTGCTTTTAGCAGCATTCATGCTGTTCCTACCTTCATCAATGCTGCTTTGGGCAGCATCATTGCTGTTCTTACCAGCATTAATGCTGTTGCGAGGGGCATTCATGCTGCTCTGGGCAGAGATATTGCTGTTCCGAGCAGCATTATTGGTGTTCGGAACAGCATTGATGCTGTTATTACCTGCATCAATGCTGTTAATAGCAGTAAATACTAGCTATTTAGGTTCGCTACCGTTTTTTTTGCTTGACTACCTGTTTTGCTAGGGTAGCGGTCTTTTAAGTCGTCTGCAATAGCATTTGTGCCAGCAATATTGCTGCGAGCCGCACCTTTTGCAGCCGCATAAAATATTTTAGCCGCATCAAAAGCTTCGCTGCCACTTACCATTATGGCATCTTCTATACTCACCGTCAGGGTAAGCAACTCTTGATAAATTTTAAATAAATCGCTTGCCAATACATAATCCTTATCGGCTTCAATTACGTCTAAAAAACTGGGTACTAAAGCAGGATTTTGCTTGGCATACTCAAATGCCTTACCTGTAAAACTGAGGCTTTTATCGCTCATTTTTGGTAGCGCTTGCCTTTCATCTGCACTTAGGTTAAATAATAATACGGCCACTAGTTTGGTTTTAATTGCTGCAATGTGGTCGCTAATTGCGGTTTTGTCTGCCGTAGAGATACTAGCAGAGATACGGTTGTCTTGTGCCATGTTTTTTTTGATTTTGTTTATGAATTATTTGAAAAGGAAATAATATACAGAAAAAAAGCAAAAAAATCTGTGATTAATACGTGGTTGGCCTGTGAAAAACACGTGGTTGTTTCTGTGAAAAATACGTGGTTGTAGTTTCAGAAAAAAACCGTAGAACAAGGACTGTTTTGGAAGTTTTATTGCTCGCAGATTTTCGCAGAATACATCCTTGTAGGAAAAAAATCTGTGCCTATCCATTCAATCTGCGTCATCCGTGTGCCATACCTAACGCAAAGACAGGAAAATAAAACACAGGGCAAAGAAGCAAGGAAGGAGTGTTTATAAAGTCTTCTTTGCTCAGTTGCTCTGTGGTTAGTTAAAAAAATCTGCGTGTTTCTGCGATATCTGCGAGAAACACATAAATCTCTGTTGCTTCCTTGCTCTGTGTTTAAATAGCTTCTTCGCAATGACGAGCAATTTCACTCCCGATAGCTATCGGGATCACTTTTCACTATTGACCAATGCAGATTGCTTCGTGCCTCGCAATGACGGGAAGTATTGTCATTACGAATATCTGTGCCAATCCATTCAATCTGCGTCATCCGTGTGCCATACCTCTACGCAATGCAGACTGCTTCGTGCCTCGCAGTGACGGGTAAGTTTCACCTTTTATGACAAGAATCATATTTTACTATGACTCATCGCATAGGCGGCCCGTAGCTATCTAGGCATTTTTGCTACTTAAATTATAACTATGGGAATGTTCATTGTCATCGCCTTGTGTAGCCTAGTTATCTCTCTTGGCTTTTTGGTGGCTTTTTTATGGAGTGCCAAAAATGGTCAGTACGATGACAGTTACTCACCACCAAATAGAATATTATTCGACGAAACCAAAACTATCAACTAATCAATCACATCCTTATATGGAATTACAAAAATTCACTTACGACAACAAGATCCCTAGAAATTTTGCCATTGCTACCATTGTTTGGGGGGCAGTAGGCATGTTCGTGGGCGTTATCATTGCTTTTCAGTTGGCTTTTCCGGCTTTAAATTTTGGTATTCAGTACACCACATTTGGTAGGTTACGCCCGTTACATACAAATGCAGTTATTTTTGCATTTGTTGGTAATGGTATTTTTACAGCAGTGTATTATTCGCTACCACGGTTGCTTAAAACGAGTATGTGGAACAATACGTTGAGTAAAATTCACTTTTGGGGCTGGCAATTAATTATTGTAGCTGCTGCTATTACCTTACCATTAGGTATTACAGGTGGTAAAGAATATGCCGAGCTTGAATGGCCAATAGATATTGCTATTACATTGGTTTGGGTAGTATTTGGTGTAAATATGTTTGGTACTATTCTTACAAGGCGTGAGCGTCATTTGTATGTAGCTATTTGGTTTTTCATTGGTTCTTGGGTTACGGTGGCTATGTTACACATTGTAAATTCGTTCGAAATTCCTGTAAGCCTTTGGAAAAGTTACTCATGGTATGCAGGTGTGCAAGATGCCTTGGTGCAGTGGTGGTATGGCCACAATGCGGTGGCTTTCTTTTTAACCACGCCTTACTTAGGTTTAATGTATTACTTTTTACCTAAAGCGGCTGGCAGACCAGTCTATTCTTATCGCTTAAGTATTGTACACTTTTGGAGTTTAATTTTCTTATACATCTGGGCGGGTCCTCACCACTTATTATACACTGCTTTGCCAGAATGGGCACAGTCACTTGGTACAGCTTTCTCAATTATGTTGTTGTTGCCTAGCTGGGGCGGTATGATTAATGGCTTGTTTACCCTGCGTGGTGCTTGGGATAAAGTGCGTGAAAATCCTGTATTGAAGTTTTATGTGGTAGCAGTTACTTGCTATGGTATGTCCACCTTTGAAGGGCCAATGCTATCATTAAAAAATGTAAATGCTATCTCTCACTATAGCGATTGGACGGTTGCACACGTACACATTGGTGCACTTGGCTGGAACGGCTTTTTAACCTTTGGTATGTTGTACTGGTTAATTCCTAAAATGTTCAACACCAAATTGTACTCAATTAAGCTTGCTGCTACGCACTTTTGGATAGGTACTTTAGGTATTATTCTATACGCTATACCTATGTATTGGGCGGCTTTTAGAAGCTACTTTATGATGAAGGCATTTACACCTTCTGGTCAGTTACAGTATCAGTTTATAGATATTGTACAAACAGTGGTACCGTTTTATGTATTACGTGCTATTGGTGGTACTATCTATCTACTAGGTGTGTTTTTAATGGTGTACAACTTAATTAAAACCGCTAAAGCTGGCAGTTTTGTAGCTACAGAATACAACGAAGCACCTGCATTAGAAAAAGTGTACAAAGCACCGGCAAATCCTTTCTGGCACTCTGTAATTGAGCGTAAACCAATGGTGATGCTAACACTAAGCTTAATAGTAGTAGCTATTGGTGGTTTGGTAGAAATGATTCCTACCTTCTTGGTAAAATCTAACGTGCCTACCATTGCTAGTGTAAAACCTTACACACCACTTGAATTACAAGGTAGAGACATCTATATACGTGAAGGTTGCTACAACTGTCACTCACAAATGATTCGTCCATTTAGATACGAAGTAGCCCGTTATGGTGACTATTCTAAAGCCGGTGAGTTTGTGTACGATCATCCTTTTCAATGGGGTAGTAAACGTACAGGGCCAGATTTAGCACGTATTGGTGCTAAATATCCAGATAGCTGGCATTTTAACCACATGCTAGAGCCAGTATCTATGTCGCCAGGTTCTATCATGCCGCCTTATGGTTGGTTGTTCGATCAAGATATTGATATCGCTTCTACCAATTCTAAAATTCACGCCATGCGCAAAATGGGTGTGCCATACGCAGAAGGTTACGAAAGCGAAGCCAATAAAGACTTAGCAAAACAAGCCCAAAGCATTGCAGATAATTTGAAAAAAGATAAGATTGTGATAAGCAGTAAAAAAGAAATTATTGCCATGATAGCTTATTTGCAACGTATGGGTACTGATATAAAAACCGATACCACTAATTATTCGAAATAGTTTCATAATTCCTGCTGTTGAGGGTGGGTGTAAAAGCCCGCCTAACAGCATAGATGTACTTAATTGAATTAAACCGAAAAAATAGAACAATGAAATTCTCTCAATACTTAGAAAAAATAACAGGTGTAGGTGTTTACCCAATGGTATCGCTACTGCTGTTTGTATTTTTTTTCACCGTAGTTACGGTATTGGTTTTTAAGCAAAATAAAACCGAGATAAACCATTTAGAAAACCTGCCTTTAGATAACTAAACTTTTAACAACGATGCAACTAATAAAAAAAATTACTGCAACAACAATAGGTATTTTTTCAGCCGTATTGTTAATGGCACAAGCACCTGTAAGTGCAACTTCTTCTGCTAGTATTATGGATGGTGATACGATGCTAGTAATATGCATAAGCTTGTTAGCTATTGTTATTGCTTTCTTGGGCAACACACTTATTTTTTCAATGAATTCTTATAAGGATAAAGCGAAGCTTAAAAAACAAGTAGATACTACTGTAAAGGCAGCTATGTTTATAGGCTTAATGCTAGTAAGTGTATCGTCTATGGCGCAAGCAACTACGGCTGCTGCAACTACAGAACCAGTAGTAGTATCGCATACTAGTGGCTTTAGAATTTTGCTATACACTATAGTGGGTTTAGAAATGTTGATTATTGTGCTATTTGCGCAGCTAATAAAATACTTTATTAACCCAGAAGTATTGTTTGTAGCCAAAGAAGCAAAAGCACCAAAACCTGCTTTAATTAATTGGAAAAAGCTTTGGGATAAAATGAATCAATTTAAACCATTAGATCACGAAGCAAGTATAGATACAGGCCATAGTTACGATGGTATTCATGAGCTAGATAATATAACACCACCATGGTTTAAAGTTGGCTTTATATTGTCTATTATTTTCGCTTTTGGTTACTTGTATCGCTACCACGTGGCTAAGTCGGCACCAATGCAAGCAGAAGAGTACGCAATAGAAGTAGCCGAAGCCAAATTGCAACAAGAAGAATATCTTAAAAATCAGAAAGACAATGTAGATGAAAACACGGTGGTAATGCTAGGTGCAGACGGTGTAAGTTCTGGTGCGGTTTTATATAAAAACAACTGTGTGGCTTGCCATGGTGCGCAAGGGCAGGGTGGTGTAGGGCCAAACCTTACAGATGAGTATTGGATTCACCAAGGCGGTATTAAAGACATTTTTAAAACACTTAAATACGGTTGGCAAGAAAAAGGTATGAAGTCTTGGAAAGATGATTTTTCGCCAGTGCAAATGGCGCAGTTGTCAAGCTTTGTAAAATCGCTAAAAGGCACAAAACCACCAACACCAAAAGAGGCACAAGGCGACTTGTATACAGAAGTGATAGACTCAACCGCAGTAAAAGCAATTGCTGTAGATAGCACTGCTAAAAAGTAGTAAAACGATAGCCGTTAAATGTGATAGATATGATAGACGAGGCAAACGATATAGTACACGAAGTAACTTTTAGAGATAGGGTAAGTAATATAAACGAAAAGGGCTTGCGCAAATGGGTGTACGCAACCAAGCCGGGTGGTAAATTTTATAAATACCGCACGTGGGTGT
>JAAFHG010000201.1 GCA_013297585.1 Chitinophagales bacterium | reverse complement strand
TCTCTCAGTTGTGTGACCAGTTTATGATGCAACGTAATTATGCCAAATCCTTTAATGGTTATAAGTCTAGAGTGCTAGCGAAGATTACTGGACTAACAGTTTTACAGTTCTTGAACAAGTTTATATATAACAAGCCAATTGGAAGAGTAAAGCATACACTCGCTTTTTAACTCCGCCAACGGGTTAATTTAACTTTTATTCTATTTTCTCTATTTGTAGGTAAGTCATGAAGCAAATAAATAAGACTTACCTACAAATTTTATACAGTTTTTTCTCTGGAAGCATCATAAATAATGGCTAAAAGCTTCGACACAATACATATGTTAAATAGCTTCTTCTCAAATAAACCAACTGCGAAATTTCGCAGGTTGTTTTTTTTCTAAAATGTTTTATTTTAGCCATGTAAAATCAAATCACTCACAATCAAAAAACACAAATCATGGCTATTAACACTAACAGAGTATCGCTAGTCATTCCGTAAACAGCTATTGATACTGCAATGGGTTTTTTTAAACAAGGTTTTGACACTTTAAAACCCTTTTTAATAGAGGCATTAAGTAAAGAAGAAAGTGATGCCCTAGCCAAAGTGGGCGATAAAAGCGAACCTTATGTAATAGATGGTATTGCATTGGGCAAGGCGAATCCTAACTTAGTACCACGCAAATGCGATATTGCCGAAGCGGAAAAAGATTTTAGTGTGTACGAAGCCTTAAAAGCCCCCGATGTGCTTATCAATCAAATTTCACAAGCTATAAATAGCACCAAAGTGGTAGCAGGTGCAGAGGCCCTTGATTGTATTAATAAATTTTACAACAGTGTAAAAGACGATGCAGAAGATGGCGTTGCAGAAGCTATACCTGTCTGTGTACGATGTATTAAAAGTTCGCTATGCGGCTAATGGTAGAAGAAAAACCAAAGCCGATGCTGCAAAATGAGTAACTACAGTTGGGTAATATTGGCTAGAAGCTAGTAAAAAACAAAGAGGAGTTCGCAATTGCGAACTCCTCTTTGTTTTTTAGTTACTCCAGTTCGTTAAATACGAACTCCTCTTTGCTTAAAGCCAACTATTGTTCTATAAAATTGAACTTCAGTTCATTTACAGAATCTACTGTTTGCTTTCTGTAAACTAGAGTTACCATTCTTGTAACTTGTATAAATGTGCTTTAACTAAACTGCCGTTAATATTTTGTTTAAGTAAGCATTACAGGTGTAAAAGCTTTTAAGTTGATAATCCTTAATCTACTTTTTGGGCTTCTTTATCTAGTTTACGTGCTTGTTCGCCTTTTTTAGCTGCACGTCTTTTTAGTTTTTCTTGCTTTTTGGTGGCTTTTGCAGATTGTTTGTTTAAGCCATCAATAGTGCGTTGCTTTACAAAGTCTTTTACTATAGCATCAAAGCTTTGTAAGTAGGCTGGTAGTAATACAAAAATTTCTCTGTGAGATGAATCGCCAGCAAATACATCGCTAGAGGGCTTTACTGCCATTACTACATCGCTTAGGTTGTTTTTGTCTCTACCAAGTTGGCTAACTTTTATGTACACATCTAACTTCTCGGTAGATAGCTGTGGTATTGAAACATTTTCTGCAACGTATAAACCACCAGATTTTTTAAGATTGCTGCCCATTTTTTCAAAATAAACATCTAGTGCATTTTTAATATCGTCTTTATTACCTTGAACTTGTACAGTGGCTGCTGGTTTTTCAGAATTGTCAATCAATAATCTTGCTTGGGCTAAAGCGGTGTTAGTTGTGCTAAACACTAAAAGTGCTATTACAACTCCAAAAATTTGTTTCATAATAAGTATTTGCTCAGATACTTCTAAAAACCATGCCACTAAATATTTATTATAATAAGTTTATTGTTTTTTTTACCTTAATAGAGGGTTATAAAAAAGGGAAGGCCTCGGTTGTAAGACTACATCCAAGGCCATGAGACTTCCCCACTTTAACCGACTTTATACCAATGATTGATAATGATGTTAATGAAAGAAATGATTTATTGTAGTCGTATCATTCAGCGTAATCATCCAAATCATTCCAATCATAATTTACTATTTTATCCTGCTATTCTAAAACTGTTTAACATAGATGGGCGCATATTGTCTTCACTCATCAGTTCATCATCACTTATTTCACCTGCTATCGCATTTGGCTTAGCCAATGATGCTGTTTTTTGATAGCGATAACCTTTAGTGCTGTCTATCGTTTTTTCTAGCTTGCGCTTGTCTTCTTCTATTTGTTTTAATCTTTCTTGAATATCCCTGTCTAATTCTTTCTTTTTCTCGTCTAGTTCACGTTGCTTTTCGTCTAGCTCACGTTTTAGTTCTTCGGGAGATTTTTCGTTGTCGTTATCATTATCACTATCATCATAGCTGTACTTACTGCTGTTTACACGTTTTAAGCCTTTATCAGTCATAATGTATTCTTTACCTGTTTCCCAGTAAAAATCTTCTTCGCCGTAAAAATCTCTTGTCCAATTATCATCGTCGTTAAAGCCTACATGTACATCGTGCATCCAACCAATTTTATCAGAAATCAATATTCTTTTACCCAAAGGCACGGCTATAGTAATTAATACACGTTGGTTTCTAAATTTATCGGTATTGTTTATTGGTATGCCTTTGTACAACGATAGTATGCTATCTTTTTGCTCAATGCTATAGGTAATTTTTTCGGCCAATTCATTTGCTAGGTTTTTAGTTCTACCTTGGCTTAAACGTGTTACAGTTACTTGAAAACTATCGGTAGTAGAACGTGTTAATTTGATGCGTGTATTTGGTACATAAGCAGTATCATCTACTATACCGTTAAAGGGCTCAATTTCTAACCAATGTTTGCGGTTTTTATAGTATTTGCTGTAGCCGCTTAAGCTTACTTCTAGTTTATCTATTTTGGCATTTGATAGCTTAACCACTTCTTCATTAGCGGTACTTGTGTATTTAAAATCTCTACTGATAGATGCTAATAAAGAAATAAAGCAGAACCAACCAACTATCCATAATGCTATGAAAGTGCCACGTAGTAAAACACTATTACGTTTAGCTTTAATAAGCTTTCTTATTATCCAAGTGATAATACCAATTACAGGTACCCAAATAAATAGTAATAAAGTACCCCAAGCAAATACATCTTGCCAGCCATCGTTTATGATAAAGTCTTTTACAGGTAGTAAACCAAAGCAAGCCACACCAATACCAAATAAGGTTGCAACAATGCTAAACAATACACAACCTAGTATAAAGTAGGCAAATATTTTAGCTATTAGTGCAATGGCACCACCCAAACCTCTGCTACTTCTACGTGCTGTATAAGCAGCTTCGTTGCCAAATTCTTGCGCCTTTGGTGCAAACTCATTACCAAATTTTTCAGCTCTTTCTTTTATTTCTTCACCAAATTTTTTGGCACGGCCACCAAAGCCCTCCATATCGGTTTGTATGGTTTGTTTAATACTGTTTAAATCTACTGGTTGCCCCTTCATTTCTAGCTTATCGGCAGCAGTTATAGCTTCTGGTAATATTAACCAAAGTATAATGTAAATAATGGTAGCACCTGGGCTAAATGTTAAGCGTAAAAAATCTGGAAGACCAAACAAGCCCCAGTGGCCCCATTTTGCTACAAAAGATAAAAATGGCAGTAAAAACAACAAGCGTACTATCCAAGCTTTTATACCAAAATAGTGCCCCAAACCACTTGCTACACCAGCCAGTACTTTATCGTCCATATCTCTAAACAGGCGCTTACGTGTACTACCAATTACTTGTGTGGCGCTACTTGGTACGGCTATCCAAATAATGATGTAAGGAATAAAAAATACACTTGAAACAAATATGGCTATAATGCGTACAATAATTCTATCAATACCAAAATAATTGGCAATGCCACTACATACACCACCCAATACTTTGTGGTTTTCGTCTCTATACAACTTGCGTGGTTCGCCGCTGTAAAAGCTTTGTTGGGTAGTAGTTTGCTGATAGCTTTGTTCTTGCTTTTTTTGCTCGCCACCAAGTTGACTTTTTACGTTTTCTTCTTCGCTTTCAAAGTCTTCTGGGCGGCCCATGCTAGCAATAATGTTGTTTACATCAACATCGGTAATGCAAGTGCTACCTTTTTTAAGTGTTTCAGCAAATAGTTCAGCAATTCTGCTTTCTATATCGTTTATAATTTCTTCTTTACCTTCTTCATTGGCAAAAAAGCGTCTTAAGGCTTCTACGTATTGTTTTAAAATATCGTAAGCTGTTTCTTCAATAGGAACTACCCTACCTTGAAAGTTGATATTAATTACCTTTTTCATGATTGTGTGTGGTTAGTTGGTTAAAGTTGTTGGTTGTTATTGTAGGCAGTAGGTGTAGCAGGCTGTGTCAATAATTCTACCGCATCTGCTAGTTCCTTCCAAGTTTTTTCTAATTCGGCATAAAAGTTCAATCCTTTTTCTGTCATTACAAAATACTTGCGTGGTGGGCCGCTATTACTTTCTACCCAGCGGTAAGTTAAGTATTCTGCATTTTTAAGCCTTGTAAGCAATGGGTATAATGTACCCTCGAAAATGTTTAGATTGGCAGCTTTCATTTTGTCTACAATGTCACTTGGGTAAACCTCACCCTGGCGAATCACTGATAAAATGCAAAACTCCAGAACGCCTTTTCGCATTTGACTTTGAGTGTTTTGGATATCCATTTTTTAAGTTTTATTGGTGGTATTGGCCTACCATTAATGCTTTTTTATTAAGTGGTTAATGGCAGGCCGTTTTAAAATTTGATTTGTGATTTGAATGATGACAATGGTTAGTTCAAAATCTGTGTAAATCTATCAAAGCAGTGTCATCATTGTTGCCATAGTTATCTTACAGAGATACTAGGAAATCTACCGCAAGTTCTTGATTTTTGAAGGCGTTGAAAATTCCAGTAATCAATGGCTTTTAAGCTGCTTTTGTTACTATTAATATTAGTAGCTAGTGTTTCTTTTACTTCAGCAGTTAAATGATTTAATTCGTTTGCGTTTAACTGAGTTAAGAAGTTTGTTTGCGTTTTCATGATGTTTATTTTAATTTTTTATTGATTTTAGTTGAGACGCATTGCAATGCGTCTTTACATTGACGACACAAAGATGTGACTTATTTGGTACTATGCAAAACAAAGTACCAGTTATTTTTTAGTAATGACCTTAAGCATAGAACTATATTTATTGATTATCAACGTCTTAGCAAAAAAAATATTTTTAAAAATATTTTTAAAAATTTTACGATTGTTAAAAAAGATAATCATAGTTTATTTATTTTATATAGATTTAGCCTTTTAAATAGCCCTTTTTCAGGAAAATTTGCCACCCTAAATCGCTTTTTAAGCTTTTAGGTAAATAATTACCAAATAAATCAGGCATACATCATTTTGCTATTATTACTTTGCAGCACAATTGTATTTATATGAAGCATGTTGTTATCGTGGTTTGCCTTTTACCACTATTAGCTAGCGCACAAAGCAAAAAGAAACAATTAAAAATGGCTATTGCTGCTGAGCAAAAAGCCAACGAAACATTAATTAGCAACCTACAAGCACATGTACAATACTTAGCTGATGACAAATTAGAGGGTAGAAGAACTGGTACCGAAGGCGAAAAACTGGCCATGCAGTATATTATTAACCAGTATCAGCAAGCGGGCTTAGAGCCTAAAGGCAGTAATGGTTACGTTCAAGAATTTACCATTAACGAAGGCAAACAAATAGATGCTATTACCAAATTGGTGGTTAATAATAAAAGCCTCACCGTTCTCAAAGATTTCTTTCCTTTAAGTTATAGCGCTACTACAAGTATAAAGGGTGCTTGTGCTTTATCGCTTAACGAAGCTGGCAACCCTTGGTGTAGAGATGTAAAAGAATGGCTAGAAGACAATGCTACAAATCCTCATTACGATATTGACGAAGCCATTAAGAAAGATGCCGACAAAGCCGCAACAAAAGGCGCTACAGCCTTATTTATTTATAACAGTTCATCAGCAGTAGATAATATACAGTACAACAAAAACGATAAATCTGCCGCGGCTAAAATTCCTGTTATTTATATTACCAAAGATGGCTTGGCAAAAGCTTTTGCCGATCATTCTGCCACACAAAGCATTGTTACAACTATAAGTATGAGCGAGAAAGTACGCACTGCACACAATGTGGCTGCTTATATTAATAATAATGCTGCAACCACCGTTATTCTTGGTGCACATTTCGATCATTTGGGTTATAATGAAGATAGAAACGCACTTGATACTGGTCATGTTATTCATAATGGTGCCGATGATAATGCAAGTGGTACGGCGGCTTTAATTGAGTTGGCAAAGCAATTACATCAATCATCACCTAAAAACAATAACTACTTAATTCTACATTTTAGTGGCGAAGAATTGGGCTTATTTGGTAGTAAATATTGGCTAGAACATCCTACCACTAATATCACCGCCAATTACATGATTAATATGGATATGGTAGGCCGTTACGATACAACGCACAAACTTACCATTGGTGGTTACGGCACATCACCTATATGGAGCAATGTTTTTGAAACCACCATCAATAAAAACCTAGCACTAAAATTTGACAGCACTGGTAGCGGCCCTAGCGACCATGCCAGTTTTTACCGTGCTAATATGCCCGTGTTGTTCTTCTTCACAGGTAGCCATCCAGACTACCACAAAGCCACCGATGATTGGGATAAAATTAACTACGATGGTGAGCGTCAAATAGTACAATACATCTACCGCTTAATACAAACCACCGA
>JAAFHG010000417.1 GCA_013297585.1 Chitinophagales bacterium | reverse complement strand
CAGCCAGCCAATTCATCCATCACAAACAAGCCCAACGAATCGCATACATCTAAGAAATGTGCATCTGGCGGATAATGCGACATACGCACCGCATTCATATTCATGTCTTTCATCAACTCAACATCTTCAATACTATTTTCCTTGCTTAAAGTTCTACCGGTTTCTGGGCGAAATGAATGACGGTTCACCCCTTTCATTTTCACCTTTACACCATTCACATAAATACCATCTCTTTGCTTTACTTTAACCGTTCTAAAGCCAAATTTTTGTGTTACTTCATGTATAGCTTTACCATTTTTATACAAAGTGAAAACAGCTTTATACAAGTTTGGCTTTTCTGGTGACCAAGGTTTAATATTAAAAAAAGTAGCTTTTGTTGTAGCGATATTGTTTGAGCCATTTTGAAAGCTATTACTAGTTTGTTTTACAATTGTATTATTCTTGTCAAATACAGTAAGTGTAAGCTTTTCAAACTTATTAGCCATACTTACTTTCGCTTCAAAACTGCCATCAGCTTTAGCGTTAATAGCAATTGATTTGATATGCGTTTGTGGTAAAACTTCCAAAAATACTGGCCTAAAAATGCCGCCAAATATCCAAAAGTCACCTTTACGTTCAGCCTCGTTCACACTTGCATTAGATGAATGTTTTGCAACAGTTACTTCAAGTAAATTCTTCTCGCCAAACTTTAGCAACTTGGTAATATCGTACTTAAAACTATAAAACGCCCCTTGATGAATAGCCCCTGCTGATGCACCATTTACTTTTACATCAGCATCCGTCATCACGCCTTCAAACACAATATTTATCGCCTTGTCTTTCCAGCTTTCAGGTACATCAAATACATGCTTGTACAAGCCTTGTTCTTTGCCTTTTACACTATCTTTTGCAAAGCCATAATTGTATTTACCAAAGCCTTGTAATTCCCAGCAGCTAGGCACTGCAATCTTTGTCCATTTATGCGCATTCATGCCATCAGTACAATAAAAATCCCATTGTACACTATTGTCATTGCCTGTGCCACTCAAGTATTTTATCTCAGTTTGCTGCGCAAAAAGATGAACGGTGAATAATGAGAAGAGGATAATATATAGTAACTTAAATTTCATTTTTTCCTTTGTTGACCAGCTTTTGTTTTTCAATTCAACTTTTGTTGCGTCGCACTCTTGTACGTTCTGTCCATTATTACACTTTAAATCACAACGATTTAACGTTAAATCGACACACAACGTTGTGCTACTTTGCGTCCTTGTGCCGTTGTGGTTACATTAATCCACTCAGCCTTTCCATCCTTAAACTTGAAGCTACTTTTTTACCATTCACCCATACACTCAAACCCTTGCCCTTCTTATATTTAAGCCCATCTTTATCCCAAATGATGGTTACAATTTTACCATGATACAGCACATTGTCAAGGCAAAACCAAGCCCATTTATTTTGTGGCACTAATGGATGTACTTCTATTGTATTATCGGTTCTAGGTCTTAAACCTACTAAACCAGTAATTATTAAATCATTAAACGTAGAATGGTTGTAATAGCGACTACGTTCTGCATCACCCATTAACCAATAGCCTGTTTTTTCGTCTAAATATTCACCAATATAAGGCCTGCCACGGTAATACTGTGACTCTACAAATGTTTCCAAAAACTTGAAATAGTTGGTATCTGCTACATAATTCTGTTGGTAATTATTCAGCAAGTTAGCCATAGCAGTCAGTGTTTGTGATGTTGCAAAAGGCCATACAGGGCCGTCCCATTCACATTTACCTGTGCCATGCGTACGAAATTGCGGGTGACTTCTATCGGCGGTAGTAATGCCAAATGGCGCATTAAAAGTTTTTGTGTCAACTAAATTCTTCCAGGCTACATCATAACTGCTATCAGGCAAATTAAAGTACCAAGGCAAAAAACCAATTTCTTCTTTCACATTGGCAGAAGTATCACCTTTCTCTTTCACTACTTCAAAAAACTGTTGTTTTTTATTCCAAAGTTTTAGCTGTGTTAAATCTTTTAAAGTATCAGCTTTTGAAAAGTATTTGATCGCTTCTTGGTTCTTGCCTGCTAGTGTTTCAATGGCGCCTAAAGCTCTTGCATTGCCATACATGTAAGCGTTTATACTTGGTCTAGCATTTTTATCCTTTCTGCTGCCGCTAATGGTTTCTTCCATAGCATCACGAACATCAAACTGCCAGAATAAGCCATTTTTTAAACGCTTTTCTTCTTCCCATGCTTTATAATCTGCTTCTAAATCTGGCAATAGATTAGTAAGCGTTGCTTTATCATTATTCACTTTATATCTGTTATACAAAGCGTCAATATTCCAACTGCTGTAGAAACGAATTTTCTTCATCGGCTTGCCATCATTACCACGATACCAAATATTGATATTGTCGTTGAGGTATTGCGGATTGTGTAACCATCTTGCTTCGTAAATATGATGGCCTAAAGCACTTGCTATTAAATTGTAAGTGTCAGCATAAGAACGCTGAACCAAAAACTCAGTAAATACAAAGCCTTTATCTGTTTTTTTGATGTGCTTACGAAGCGTCCACCAGCGGTAATAATACAATTCTTCAAAGTTTTGTTGAGGGCATTCAAACAGCGGAATATTTGCTTGCATCCAAGTAAAAGCCTCTGTATTTGGTATAGCTTGAACGATATTTTCATTTTCCATACCGTTGAAATAATCTACATAATGCTTATAATCATTGACTTTTAGTACAAATGGTTTTGTTTGTGCTGAAGTATTTTGAACCACAACGGCAAAGAGAACACAAAGTAACACTAAGCTTTTGTGAACCTTAGAGACTTGGTGTTTTTGTGGTTCAAAAAAACGCTTAGATAAAAGTTGAGAAAAGTTACTGAACGTTCTTGTGTCCGCCTTAGGCGGAACGAAGCTAAATTGAAAGACTGCTGATGATACCATAAAATTACTTCCCGCTTGTTTTTAAATAACTAATATACCATATTGCTTCTTTATCCTTAGCATCGGCATTTTTTGCATCATAATCTTGGTCTGTAGGCGTGTCTGCATCAGGAAAACGACGCGTATTGCCGGTTCTAAACACCAATCTTTCGATGCTTGCAACAGGTGCAAACAACAAATTAGCTCCAGTAGATTTACCATTGACAGTAACCGTATAAAAACGAGTAGCGGTATTAATATCTATTTTAATAATGAGGTTTTCACCAGTTTTATATTTAGCCAAGCTTTTGTTACGATAGCCAGCCTTTGTTATCAAAGCCCCTGTAGAATCAAGCGTTAAACGAATGCAAGGTGTACCTTTTGTGTCGGTAAATTCTATGTCCATTTGGCCAAAGTTATCTTGCTTTGGTGTGATAGAAAATTCGGCACTAAATTGTGTACTTGCAGGTAATACACGTTCAGCTTTTGCATAATCAAATGGGTCAGCATCCTTTATGCATAAGGCTTTGGTAGCACTATCAAT
>JAAFHG010000104.1 GCA_013297585.1 Chitinophagales bacterium | reverse complement strand
TGCCAGAATATAACATACAAAACTTGCAGACGATAAACCCTTTGTGTACATTATATTCTTAGTGTGCTTTGTGTGAAACCAACCATTACAAACCGTATTTATCTGCTAGATAAATTAGACCTGCAATATTTACTGCACCAAGTAATAGTTCACGTTTGTTTACATTTTCAAATACATCAGTACGTGCATGGTGTAAATCGAAATAACGTTGGTTATCTGGTACAAAACCTGCCAACGCAGTTTTAAATGTTCGGTTCAATGGGCCAATATCGGCACCGCCACCACCTGTAGCAATGGTTTCTGTGCCATAAGGTTTTAGCAATGGTAGCCAACTGTTTACTTTTTGCCATTGTGCAGTAGTACCAGTTATACTAAAACCTCTTGGTGTAAAACCGCCTTCATCACTTTCAATAGCAAATATGTGTTCTTCTTTATTGGCTTTAGCCGCTTCGGCATATTTGTTACCACCACGTAAGCCATTTTCTTCATTGGCAAATAATACAAAGCGTAAGGTATGTTTTGGCTTGTAACCCAAAACTACTAAAGCACGCATTACTTCTATGGTTTGTACCACACCTGTACCATCATCATGTGCACCTTCGTTTACATCCCAACTATCTAAGTGGCCACCAAATGTGATGTACTGATTAGGAAATTCAGAGCCTTTAATCTCGCCAATTACATTGTGGCCAATGGTGTCTGGTAAAAAATGACCGTTGGTAGTGATGGACACTTTTACTTTAGAAGCGGTGGCTAGTTTGTACAAATAGTCAGCGTCTTGCGTGCCCAATGCAGCGCAAGGTATTTTAGGTAACGTTGTATCGTAGCTAGTAGAACCTGTGTGCGGATTGTTATCAGTAGCTTCGGTAAGTGAACGGGTTAATACAGCAGCTGCACCATATTTAGCAGCTTTGCTAGGGCCGCCACGTCTGTAAGCACCTGCCTCACCATAAGATTTAGCAGGAACAATATAAGTTGGGTTAAATGGATAATTGAACAACACAATCTTACCCTTTATCTCGTCTTTACGTTTTTCTAGTTCATCAAAATTATTCAGTGCAATTACTTCTGCGGTTAAGGCTTTTAAGCCTGTACCAATAGAATTACCAAGTGCTAAAGCATCTAATGCTCTAGTTACTTTCTTGTTATTTACAGAAGTGACAACTACTTTGTCTTTGCCGCCACGCACCCAATGTGGCACCATGCATTCTTGCAAAAACACATTATCGCCCTTGGTTGTTTCCATGGTTTTCTTGCCCCACTGTACGGCTTTGGCAAACTGTGGCGAGCCAGCTAAACGACCACCAATGCCTTTGGTTAATTCTCTTAACCAATCGTAGGCTTTGCCGTTGCGCATTATTTCGTCGCTGAGTTTTTTAATAAATACCGAGTCTTGAGTGTTTTGAGCCGCTGCTATAAAAGGCATAGCAAGTAGCAGTAAAAAGTATTTTCTCATGTAGTAAATAATTGTGTATCGCACTGATACAGTTAGTATGATAGGCACTAAGATAATGGTTTGGTAGATTATGAAATGTTTATAAAATGATAGTCGGGTAAACTGCATTGATAAATAGTTGTTATTTGCAGGTTCATAGATGATGGTTAATAGTTCGTAGTTGGGCTATCCGCTATCATCCATCAACTATTAACTAGATTTATATGCGCATAGGAATTGTTTGCTACCCTACGTTTGGTGGTAGTGGTGTATTGGCTACAGAATTAGGAAAAGCATTGGCAGATAAAGGGCATCAAGTACATTTTATTACGTATCAGCAGCCTGTACGGCTGAACGTGTATAATACCAATATTTTTTACCACGAGGTACGTGTACCTACCTATCCATTGTTCGATTATCCACCCTACGAAATTGCGCTTGCAAGTACGATGGTAGATGTGATTATGAACTACGATTTGGATTTACTACACGTACATTATGCCATACCACATGCATCGGCTGCATATATGGCCAAGCAAATAATTAAGCAAAAAATTGATAGAAATGTACCTGTAATTACAACGTTGCATGGTACAGATATTACGCTGGTTGGCAGAGATAAAACCTACGAACCTGTGGTTACTTTTTCGCTAAATGAAAGTGATGCCATTACGGCCGTATCTCAGAATTTAAAGGACGAAACGTATAAGAATTTCCCAATTACAAAGGACATAGAAGTGATTTACAATTTTGTAGATGTGAGCCGTTTTGATAAAAAACCATTTGACGCTTTTAAGAAAGTAATTGCACCTAATGGTGAGAAAATTTTGTTACACGCAAGTAACTTTAGAAAGGTGAAACGCATTGATGATGTGATAAAAATATTTGCGGCTGTACGTGCACAAATGCCTGCAAAATTATTGATGGTTGGTGATGGTCCTGAGCGTCACTCAGCAGAAGAACTGAGCCGTGAATTAGGCGTGACAGAAGATGTACGCTTTGTAGGCAAGCAAGAGCAAATGGAAGAAATTATGGCTGTAAGCGATATCTTTTTATTGCCTAGTGATTATGAAAGTTTTGGTTTATCGGCATTAGAAGCCATGGCTGCGAGAGCGGTGGTAATTAGCACCAATGCTGGTGGCTTGCCAGAAGTAAATATTCATGGTGTTACAGGCTTTATGGCCAATGTAGGTGATGTAGCAGCGATGAGTAATTATGCTGTAAGCATCCTACAAAACGATGAACAATTACAAGCTATGAAAGAAGCTGCTTACAAGCATGCTTGTTCGTTTGACATCAGCAACATTGTACCAGTGTATGAAGCATTATATAAGCGCTATTGTAGAACTGGGCTTTGTTAATTATTTGCTTATTGCTGTACGAAGTCTCTGACTTCGTACTTACTATGTTAACCCGAGTTTGTAAACTCGCAAGAACATATAGAATGCGAAGCCAGAGACTTCGCATAGCTTATTTAGTTTTATAAAATTTATTAACGATTAACTGCTGAATTACCACAGCAAAGCAAACAGAAATTACCGCAACCAACATAGCTCCTGCAACATCTTTAGGAAAATGCTGCGCTAAATAAACCCTTGAATAGCCAACAGCTAAAGCATAAGCAAAGCCCACAGGAATAATCCACTTTTTATGGATGAATAAGCAGACTATTAAAAACAACGTAAACGCAGCTGTAGTATGACCTGATGGAAAACTATTAACTGTGTGCAATACCATACCTTTTACTGAATGATACAAACTCGCATCTGCAATGGCTTTAGATGGCCTTGCTTGCTCTGGCAGAACGTTTTTAATGCCTTGCGCTAATAGTGTAGAAATGGCAAAAGCAGCTAGTAACAACGGGAAAAAATGTCTACGAAAAAGTAGTACAATAATAGCAGCAATAATCCACTGTGCTTCTTCTGCAAAGTGCGTTATAAAAGTAAGCGCAGCATCGGCAGTTGCACCCAAATCATGATTGACCAATAAGAAAAAAGGTATAGTACCAAGTACACTGTTGATTGCAAATAATACAACAGCACTTACAATGCTGATAACACTTGCCACCACAAAGTTTGGGTAACTGAGTTTATATTTTATCATACTAAATAGACTGTAATATTTCTATAGCAGCAGCAGGTATAGCTGCTTTCTTTTTATTGGTATAATCAAAGCACATCATGCCTGTTTTTGCTTTGCCAGCAATAGCAGTAACGCCATCTTTTTCTACTTCTAATAAATAAAATAAATCGAAGCCAATTCTATCAAAACCAGTTGCTGCAACAGATATTTTCACCGTATCGCCATAAGTCATTTCTTTCTTAAATTCTATTGCTGCATCGGCCATAATTAAACCCACACCCATTACATCCATCTCGCTAAAACCCTTGCTAGCCAAGAACCGTAGCCTTGCTTCATGCACTAAGGACAAGAAAGAATCGTTACCAACATGGCCACCATAATTTACGTCGGTAATACGAATTTGGATATTGGTAGAAAAAGAAAAAAGCTCTGGTAAATTTATTTTTATACGTTCCATATGTATGATGAAATGATTTGAATGATTGACTATGATTGTTGTGATTTCAAAAAGGCTATCAGTTTATCGGTAGCTTTTTTACGGTGACTAAATTGATTCTTCTCTTCAATGGTCATTTCGGCAAAAGTTTTATCACTGCCAATAGGTACAAATACAGGATCGTAACCAAAGCCTTTTAAGCCTTTTTGCTGCGTAATAATTTCGCCTCCGCAAATACCTTCAAACAAATATTCTTGGTTGTTCAATATCAACGAAATGACTGCTCTAAACTGTGCTTTTCTATCAACTATTCCTTCAAGATTCGCCAATAGCTTATCAATATTTGCTTGAAAATCTCTGCCTTCACCAGCATATCTAGCACTTTTTACACCAGGCTCACCATTTAGAGCAGCCACCTCTAAGCCAGTATCTTCACTAAATACATTATCACCAGTTAAGCGATGAATAGTGGTAGATTTTTCTGTTGCATTGGCCTCTAACGTGTCGTGAGGTTCGGGTATATCAATGTCAATACCTGCATCCTTCAATGTTACCACATTAAACTGATCACCTATTACAACTTTTATTTCATCAACCTTGTGTTGGTTATTGGTAGCAAATATTAATCTTAACCGTTGATTTAATTGATTATTTTGATTTTCCATGATTATAATTGTGATAAAAAGATTTTAATGACAATAATGATTATTCGCTATGATAAAATCATAGCCACATCATTAGAATCATCAATAATCAGCGGTTACTAAATATTAAACATCTTCTTTAAACTCAACCAAAGCTTGCTTTTTTCCATTTTTACAGCATCTGTATTACCGAGCATCAAAGACAATGAAGGCGCTAACAAAAACTGCGTACTACCAAACTGCTGAAATTGATAAAATGGCACTGTAAATGGTAGCTGAATATTTTGTGTTGGCACATCAAACAATATAAAATGTTGCGGTGCCAATTGCTGCTGAAAATCTGTAAACAACATTGGGTTATTTGCATGATTAACAATGGCTACATCGCCTAAATTTAATTTACAAGCCCCTAAAATATTACTTAAAAATTGAAGCCATTCATCTCTCAAATACACCGCTTCTATATCATTTACTAATATCACAATGTGCTTTTGATTATCGCCAAGAAACCATTTTTTAGGTAAAGGTAATGGCGTTTTTTTTACAGCTGGTGCAACGATTGGTTCAACAGGTAATGGCTGCGGTGCTTTGGCTGCTTGTGTTTTGGGTAATTCGGCTACATCGTTTACAATTACCAAATTATCTCTAAAAAAGTCAACCAACATAAAGTCGGGCAATTGAATATTTCCAAACTGATTGTCCATCAACAAATATTAACGATTGTTAGTTTTTTATTTTTCTGTTTATTTGCACCAAATATATAACGTTATGACGGCAGCATTGGACATAGTAATCACAAAAGCTGAAAGCAGTAAGTTGAACGACTTGAATTTAGAGAATATTCCTTTTGGCAAATATTTCACCGACCACATGTTAGAAGCCACTTTTGAAAATGGCGAATGGTCTAGTGTAGAAATTAAGCCTTATCAACCATTGGTTTGCGATCCTTCAACAGCGGTTTTCCACTATGGTCAAGCTATTTTTGAAGGTATTAAAGCTTATAAAAATGCAGCTGGCGAAGCATCTATTTTTCGCCCTTACGATAATTTTAAACGTTTTAATAAATCTGCTGCAAGAATGTGTATGCCTTCAGTACCTGAAGATATTTTTATAGAGGGTATGCGCAAATTGATAGAGATAGACAGCAATTGGATACCTGCAAAAAAGGAACATTCATTGTACATCCGTCCATTTATGATTGGTATTGATGCCGTGTTGGGTGTAAAACCATGTGAGACGTATAAATTCATGATTATATTGAGTCCTACAGGGCCTTATTATGCTGAGCCAATGAAAATTTATATAGAAGACACTTACACACGTGCTGCACCTGGTGGTGTTGGGTTTTCTAAAAATGCTGGTAACTATGGTGGTAGTATGAAGGCAGCTTTAGAGGCAAAAGCACTTGGTTACGACCAAGTATTGTGGACCGATGCATTTGAACACAAGTGGCTGCAAGAAGTAGGTATGATGAACGTAATTTTTGTAATTAACGATACAGCAGTTACACCATCACTTGAAGAAGGTACTATTTTGGAAGGTGTTACACGTAGCAGTGCACTTACTATTTTAAAAGAAATGGGCTTAAAAGTTGAAGAAAGAAGAATTAATATAGATGAATTAATTGCGGCCTATCAATCTGGCACCTTAAAAGAAGCATTTGGTGTAGGTACTGCCGCAACAGTTGCGCCAATTAAGGAATTTGGCAGTAGCAACATTAAAATGGAACTAAATGTAGAAAATGCAGTGGTTGCCAAAGAAATTAAGCGCCAATTAGATGCTATTCGCTACAGTGAAGTTGCTGATAGACACAATTGGTTGTTCAAAATATAAGTTTCACAAAGATTAAGCACTGTTATTTTTAATAATATTTGTACCAAAACTGGACGTTTTTATTTTAAGATAACAATTGCAAACTATTGATTTTTAATCATTTTTAATCATAAAAAGGGCTGCGAAAATTAAATTTTAAAAATAGAGCTTTAAATTATTTGGAACATAATGCAGACTCTGTTACTTTTGCCGTCCGAAAAAAAATAAAGGTCTAGAATGCCTACAATACAACAATTAGTAAGAAAGGGTCGTGAAATCATCAGAGCAAAGAGTAAATCAAGAGCTTTAGACGCGTGCCCACAGCGCCGTGGTGTTTGCACCAGGGTTTATACAACAACACCTAAAAAACCAAACTCTGCGTTACGTAAAGTAGCCAAAGTGCGTTTAACAAACAAAATTGAGGTGATTGCATACATACCAGGTGAGGGTCACAACTTACAAGAACACTCTATCGTTTTAGTACGTGGTGGTCGTGTTAAAGATTTACCAGGTGTACGTTACCACATTGTTCGTGGTAGCCTTGATACTGCAGGTGTTAAAGATCGTAAGCAAAGCCGTAGTAAATATGGTACAAAACGTGCTAAGAAAGGCGCTGCACCAGCACCAACAGGAAAAAAGAAATAATTTAAAAAGTTTACAATAATTTAAGCCATGCGTAAAGCACAAGCCAAAAAATTACCTTTAGCACCAGACGGTCGTTTTAACGATAAATTGGTTACCCGTTTCATTAATAACTTAATGTGGCAAGGTAAAAAAAGTACAGCTATCACTATTTTTTATGATGCTGTAGATAAAGTTTCAAAAATTACTAACGAAGATGGATACGAAGTTTGGAAGAAAGCATTGTCTAATGTTACTCCTGCTGTAGAAGTTAGAAGCCGTAGAATTGGTGGTTCAACTTTCCAAATTCCTTCTGAAGTACGTGCTGATAGAAAAACTTCTTTGAGCATTAAATGGTTAATTCGTTATAGCCGTGAAAGAAACGGTCGTACAATGGCCGATAAATTAGCTAACGAAATTATCGCAGCTAGTAAAGGTGAAGGTGCAGCTTTCAAAAAGAAAGAAGATATCCATCGTATGGCAGAAGCTAACAAAGCTTTCTCTCACTTCAAAGTTTAATTACATTAGAATTTTATACAAAAACCTCGAATCATTTCGAGGTTTTTTTGTTATTAGATTTTGTAAATAAGTAAGCTATAAATATCGTTTACTTAACAAGCATTAATAATTGGTAGACTATTATGAAAAAATTATTCAAAAAAGGACTGCCAAATTTTCCCATTTTTACTCGTGGCAAAAAAATTGACCAATACAAGGAACAATCGAAAATTATGGAAGAAAAAGATCTTAACACGCAGAACGACACAATTAACGACACTTTGAATATTAATGCTGACGAAAATGCAGCGGGTTCTACACATTTAAACGAGCCGGTAGAAGAGGAAAATCAGTTACAAAAGCTACAAGACGAGATAAGTGAGCAAAAGGATAAGTATTTACGTTTAATGGCTGAATTTGATAATTTTAGACGTAGAACAGCCAAGGAAAGACTTGACCTAATACAAACAGCAGGTAAAGATGTGGTTGTAAGTTTACTAGATGTATTAGACGATTGTGACCGTGCTGAAAAACAATTACAAACCAGCGATAATATTGAGTTACAGAAAGAGGGTGTACAATTAGTATTCAACAAAATACGTAGCACGTTACAATCAAAAGGTGTTAAAGTAATGGAAAGTATTAATACAGATTTTGATGTAGAAAAACACGAAGCTATTACAGAAATTCCTGCACCAACAGAGTCTTTAAAAGGTAAAGTATTAGACGAGGTAATGAAAGGCTATTATATGAATGACAAAATTGTTCGTTTTGCTAAAGTAGTTGTAGGAAAGTAAAACCCCCAGCCCCTAAAGGGGTGCTGGATACAAGCAAATAATGTTACATTAATTATAAATTATTCCCCTTTAGGGGTTAGGGGCTTATGAAAAGAGATTTTTACGAAATATTAGGTGTAAGCAAAAGCGCTTCTGCGGATGAAATTAAAAAAGCATACCGTAAAACTGCTATGCAATACCATCCAGATAGAAACCCTGGCGATAAAGCAGCTGAGGATAAATTTAAGGAAGCAGCAGAAGCCTATGAGGTATTAAGCGATGCTGATAAAAAAGCGAAATACGATCGTTTTGGTCACCAAGCGTTTGGCCCAGGTATGGGTGGTGGTGGCAGAGGTGGCGCCTCTAACATGGATGATATTTTCAGTCAGTTTGGCGATATTTTTGGCGACGAAGGTTTTGGTAGCTTCTTTGGTGGTGGTGGTGGCGGTGGCCGTAGCAGAGGCGGTGGAGGTAGCAGACAAAGAGGCCAACGTGGTAGCAACCTGCGTATAAAAATGAAACTGACATTTGAAGAAATAGCGAAAGGCGTTACTAAAAATGTGAAGGTTAAAAAGAATGTTGTTTGTAATACCTGTGCTGGCAGTGGAGCAAAAGACAAGAACAGTGTTCAAACTTGCCAGACTTGCGGCGGTAATGGTCAGGTGAAACGTGTAACTAACACGTTTTTAGGCCAAATGCAGACCGTAACTACTTGCCCAACATGTAACGGTGAAGGACAAACAGTTACTGCCAAATGTGGTAGCTGTAGAGGCGAAGGTAAAGTGTTTGGAGAAGAAACAATTAGCATAGACATACCTGCAGGTGTACAAGAAGGTATGCAATTGAGCATGAGTGGAAAAGGCAATGCAGGAGAAAGAGGTGGTGCACCTGGTGATTTAATTATTCAAATTGAAGAAGAAGCACACACTGAACTGGTACGTGACGGGCTAAATGTAGCTTACGACCTACATATTTCGTTCCCTGATGCTGCCTTTGGCACTACAGCCGAAGTGCCTACTATTGATGGTAGAGCTAAAATTAAAATTCCTGCTGGTACGCAAAGCGGTAAAATTTTCCGTTTAAAGGGTAAAGGTTTTCCAGAGGTACAAGGCTACGCGAAAGGCGATCAATTAGTGTACGTGAACGTATGGACACCTCAAGACTTAACAAGTGAAGAGAAGGCAATTTTAGAGAAATTAAATAACAGCAATAACTTTAAACCTAAGCCTGATAAAAATAATAAAACCTTTTTCGAAAGAGTAAAAGAAGCATTTAACTAAATAAAAAAAGAGGCTGTCTCAAAAGTACGAGACAGCCTCTTTTTATTCGGACAGCTTATAGAGACTTGCTGTCGTTTATGCGATTCTGTAGGCCATAGTTTTATTTATAATACTTCCTCTTTTTATTTGAAAAACTTATTTAACCTAAACAACCATATTACCTACCGCTTGGCTCAAAAAGTTAGGTAATACATGCGAATAGGTATAACGAATTTTATCTGGGTCTTGTAGTTGTTCCACCATGCTTTGCCACTTTGTAAAGCCATGTTCAGCAATTACTACTTGCTTTTTTTCTTCGCTTTGCAAATGCATCAGCATACCTATCGCATCAGCTTCTGGATGAAATTGTGTACCCATGAAATAGGCGTTAAAGCGTACAGCCATAA